>JBMZDK010000173.1:0-8937 GCA_049614265.1 Thiolinea sp. | reverse complement strand
TAGCCGAAACCAAAGTGGCTCAGGTTAATCGCTATGCCCGAGAAAACCAACATCCACTGCTCTGCACGATGGAAGAAGCATAAGGGAACCAAGATATGTTAAGCACCGAAGTTGAAAATTCCATCAACACCCTGTTTCGTGATGCCCGTGACAAGCACCATGAATTCGTGACGGTTGAACACCTGTTATTAGCGATGCTGGATAACCCCAGCGCTGCTGATGTTCTGCGCGCCTGTAGCGTGGATATACCGGTGTTGCGTCAGAAACTGGAAGGGTTTATTGATGAAAACACACCATTGATACCGGAAGATGAACAGCGTGATGTCCAGCCGACGCTGGGTTTTCAGCGCGTGATTCATCGTGCTGTTTACAGCGCTCAGTCTTCCCGCAAAGGGGAGGTAACCGGTGATACCATTTTGGTGGCGATCTTCGGTGAGCCGGATTCGCATGCAGTATACTTTCTCGGCCAATGTGATGTCGCAAGACTGGATGTGGTTAACTTCGTTTCCCACGGCATTCGCAAAGATGAGCATATCGCTGATTTTCAGGATGATAATTCAGGTGAACCACAGGGTGGTGATGGTGCTGGCGGTGAAGCTGGCGAAGGCGAAAATGCCGAAGCGAAAAAACCTTTGGATCAATACGCCACCAATCTGAATCAACAGGCGATAGAAGGGCGGATTGACCCGCTCATTGGCCGTGAGCATGAGATTGAGCGCACTGTTCAGGTGCTGTGTCGTCGCCGTAAAAATAATCCACTGCTGGTTGGTGAGGCTGGCGTTGGAAAGACCGCAATTGCTGAAGGTTTAGCGCGTCGCATCGTTGATGAAGAAGTGCCTGAGGTATTAGCAGAAGCTACCATTTATTCTCTTGATATGGGATCCTTGCTCGCCGGTACTAAGTACAGGGGAGACTTTGAAAAGCGGCTGAAAGCAGTAATAAATCAGATTAAAGATGAGCCGCATGCTGTTCTCTTTATTGATGAAATTCATACCATCATTGGTGCAGGTGCGACATCCGGTGGCACTATGGATGCTTCAAACCTAATTAAACCTGTGCTTTCTTCCGGTGAATTGAAATGTATTGGTTCAACAACATTTCAGGAATATCACAGCGTCTTTGAAAAAGACCGGGCGCTGGCACGGCGCTTTCAGAAAATTGACGTCAACGAACCAACCGTTGAAGAAACCATTGATATTCTCAAAGGCCTGAAATCACGTTTTGAAGATCATCATCAGGTTAAGTACACCAATCCGGCCTTAAAAGCAGCGGCAGAATTATCTGAGCGCTATATCACTGATCGTCATTTGCCGGATAAAGCGATCGATGTCATTGATGAAGCAGGCGCGAACCGTCGGCTTAAACCGGTGAATGCCCGCAAAAAGACGATATCCGTCAGTGATATTGAAGATATCGTTTCAAAGATTGCGCGTATTCCGCCAAAAACAGTTTCCAGTTCCGATATGGAAATCCTGAAAAATCTGGATCGTGATCTGAAAATGGTGATTTTTGGCCAGGAAACTGCCATTGATCAACTCACCGCGGCCATCAAAATGGCACGTTCCGGTCTGCGCGAAGAGATTCGCCCAATCGGTTCATTCCTGTTTGCCGGGCCAACTGGTGTTGGTAAAACTGAGGTAACGAAACAGCTGGCTTTGCGCATGGGTATCGAAATGCTGCGTTTTGATATGTCAGAGTATATGGAGCGTCACACTGTTTCACGCCTGATTGGCGCCCCTCCGGGATATGTGGGATATGACGAGGGTGGTCTGCTGACTGATGCAGTAAACAAACACCCCCACGCAGTTCTATTGTTAGATGAAATTGAAAAAGCCCATCCCGATGTATTCAATCTGTTACTGCAGATCATGGATCATGGCACACTGACAGACAGTAATGGCCGCAAGATCGACTTCCGGAACGTTATTCTCATAATGACCAGTAATGCAGGGGCTGAGAATATCAGCCGCAAGTCATTAGGTTTCACGAAGCAGGATCACAGCAGTGATGCTATGGAAGCAGTTAAACGCATGTTTACTCCCGAATTCCGTAATCGTCTGGATGGCGTCATCCAATTCAATGCGTTGACACCTGAAGTTATCAGTTCTGTAGTTGATAAGTTTATCATCAAACTTGAAGCACAGCTGGAACCAAAGAAAGTCACAATTTCCATTGATGAAAAAGGACGTTCCTGGTTAGCTGAAAAAGGCTTTGATCCACTGATGGGTGCCCGCCCTATGGAGAGAGTGATCCAGGAGCATATCAAGCGACCACTGGCAGATGCATTGCTGTTTGGCGAACTGGCTCAGGGTGGCCATGTCGAAGTGACAGCTGCAGATGGTGAGCTTGAAGTGAAGTTTGAAGGGGAGGCTGCGGTTCCGGCATAAAGCCGAAGCAGCTGATTGGAATGTGAAGCCGGGAATTTCCCGGCTTTTTATTTGCTGCGATAGCTAATGCGACCTTTTGTTAAATCATACGGTGTCAGTTGAACCGTAACCCGGTCACCCGTCAAAATACGAATATAATTTTTGCGCATACGCCCGGATATATGTGCAGTAACAACGTGATCGTTGTCCAGCTTAACCCGGAAAGTGGTGTTAGGAAGTGTGTCAATAACAGTGCCTTCCATTTCGATATAGTCTTCTCTTGCCATAATACCTGTGATTCATATAATAAACGCGCGTATTATCCCTGCATCAGCCAATATGACAAGTTCTTTCTGTCAAAATAGCAGTTTCTTTTTCTTCGGCGCGTGATTTGCCTGTCAGTTTCTATTAGGATAGTGCGGATTTTCAGGGGCGAAAGGAGAAATTAATGCTAATTGCCGGACTTTTTCCCGGACAAGGTTCACAATCATCCGGAATGTTGGCTGAACTTGCAGCCAGTTATTCTGTTGTTTCCGATGTTTTTCAACAAGCTTCGGATATTCTGGGCAGGGACTTATGGGCCATTGCCCGGTCAGGTACAGAGGATGAACTGAATCATACTGAAAACACACAGCCATTAATGCTGGCTGCCGGTGTTGCCTGCTTGCGTGTATGGCTACAACAAGGCGGCAGAGCGCCGTCTGCATTTGCTGGTCATAGCCTGGGTGAATATTCCGCGCTGGTTGCTGGCGGCGTGCTGGACTTCGCTGATGCTATGCGTATTGTTGCTGAACGGTCACAGCTGATGCAAAGTGCTGTACCGGCAGGCGAGGGAGCAATGGCAGCGATCCTGGGGCTGGAAGATGAGCAGGTGATGCAGGCATGTGAGCAGTCCGCCCAGGGTGAGGTAGTTGCCGCCGTTAACTTTAATACTCCCGGGCAGGTCGTCATTGGTGGGCATGCTGCCGCTGTTGAAAGAGCTATTGCTGCAGCGACAGAACTGGGCGCCAAAAAGGCTGTTCCACTGGCAATGAGCGTTCCTTCTCATTGCATGTTATTGAAACCGGTTGCAGAAAAATTAAGTGACACTCTGCAAGGGACAACATTTAGTGAGGCTGTTGCGCCGGTACTGCACAATGTTGATGGTCAATCCCGGGCAACACCTGCTGCAATGCGTGATGCTGTTAGCCAACAGCTCTATCAGCCGGTACGCTGGGTTGACACTATTCGCTCCCTGCAACAGGATCATGGTATTGAAGCGATGCTGGAGTTTGGCCCGGGCAAAGTATTGACTGGCCTGAACCGGCGTATTGAGCGGCGAATGAAAGCAGCCTGCGTTTTTGATAACAAAAGCCTGGATGCTGCCTTAAAATTATGTGAGGAGAGTTGTTAATGACGCAACTAACAAGCCTGGCTGGTGAATTGGTTTTAGTGACCGGTGCCAGCAGGGGCATAGGCCGGGCTATTGCAGAGACACTGGGCGGGCAGGGGGCTACGGTGATCGGAACTGCCACCAGTGAAACCGGTGCTGACAGCATTAGTGAATATCTGGGTGCTGCAGGGGTTGCCGGGCAGGGCATGGTATTGGATGTCGCAGACCCGGATTCAATCGCAATGCTGCTCAAAGCAGTTAACGACAGTTACGGTGTGGTAAGTGTTCTGGTAAACAATGCTGGCATTACCCGTGACAACCTGCTGATGCGGATGAAGGATGATGAATGGGACAGCATTATCAATACAAATCTGAATTCAGTATTCCGGATGAGTAAAGCCTGTTTACGTGGCATGATGAAAGCGAAGAAGGGGCGCATTATTTCGATTTCTTCTGTAGTTGGCACGACCGGCAATCCGGGGCAAACCAATTACGCTGCGGCTAAGGCCGGGCTGGTTGGGTTTTCCAAATCGTTGGCACGGGAAATTGGTTCCCGGGGTGTTACAGTCAATGTGGTGGCTCCCGGTTTTATTGATACAGATATGACTCAGGCCTTGTCTGAAGCACAACGTGCCCCCATGTTGAATAATATTCCGCTGGGGCGTCTGGGTCTGCCGGAAGAAATCGCCGGAGCCGTATTGTTCCTGGCCTCAGGCTTAGGAACTTATGTGACGGGTGAAACAATCCATGTAAATGGTGGTATGAATATGGCGTAGTGTTTTCCTGCCTGCTACATTCAATTTCAGACCGAATGTTGCTGGCATGGACAAAAGGTTTTCAATACAATACGCCGCTATGCAGCAAGGCAGATCTTTTCGTTTTTTTTGCCTGCTTATTTATATGCTTAGCATTTTTTTATTATGAGGAACAAATAATCATGAGTGATATCGAAAGTCGCGTTAAAGCGATCGTAATTGAACAGCTGGGAGTTGACGAATCCGAAGTTAGCAATGAGTCATCTTTCATTGACGATCTTGGCGCGGATTCACTGGATACTGTTGAGCTGGTTATGGCTTTGGAAGAGGAATTCGGCACAGAAATTCCCGATGAAGAAGCAGAAAAGATAACCACAGTACAACTGGCTATTGATTACGTTAACGCACATCAGGCGTAACAACTGCATTGCAAAAACTTTATGGATATACAGCTGGTATACTCACTATTGTTGATGGTTTTTGCATATACATCTGATACAAATCACTTATCTTAGCCTACAGGCCACAATCTACCGGTTCGGGATTGTGGCTTTGTTTCTGCCCGCGTTTTTTGCGCAAGCAAGCTAATCAGTTCAGCATAATTGATATATTTGAGCGGGTTTTATCAAGAGGTAAACGAACTTGTCTAAAAGACGTGTAGTAGTAACCGGTTTGGGCATCGTGTCTCCCGTTGGTTCAACGATAGAAAAAGCCTGGCACAATATTAAAGAGGGTAATAGTGGAATTAATGCTATCAGCCCTGATTTATTTGATGCCAGTAACTTTAGTGTCAGGATTGCCGGTAATGTGAAGGATTTCGATGCATCACATTACATTAAACCCAAAGACCAGAAAAAAATGGATACCTTCATCCATTATGGAATTGGGGCAGGCAGTGATGCACTGAAAGACTCCGGGCTGGAAATTACTGAAGACAACGCCGAGCGCATTGGCGTTATTATGGGTTCAGGCATTGGCGGCCTGGGAACCATTGAGCGTAATTACGATGCTTACCATAATAACGGGCCACGCAAAATCTCCCCATTCTTTGTCCCTGCCAGTATTATCAATATGGTGGCAGGGAATTTATCCATTATGTATGGCCTGAAAGGCCCGAACATGTCGATAGTATCAGCCTGTACGACAGCGGCTCACAGCATTGGTGATGCGGCACGCATGATCAGCTATGGCGATGCTGATGTCATGATCGCTGGTGGTGCGGAAATGGGTTCGACACCTTTGGGTATTGGTGGTTTTGCTGCGGCACGTGCACTCTCCACGCGCAATGATGATCCTGTAGCAGCGAGTCGGCCATGGGATGTGGATCGCGATGGTTTTGTGCTGGGTGACGGTGCTGGTGCTTTAATACTGGAAGAATACGAGTCAGCAAAAGCAAGGGGTGCACAAATTTATTGTGAACTGTCTGGCTATGGTATGAGTAGTGATGCTTATCATATGACTTCTCCCTCTGTCGGTGGTGAAGGCGCAGCACGCTGCATGACCAATGCGCTTAAAGACGCTGGCCTGAACGCCGATGCAGTGGACTATATCAATGCACATGGCACATCAACACCTGCTGGCGATAAGGCGGAAACAGCCGCAGCTAAGCTGGCATTAGGTGATCATGCTTACAAGGTAGCAATCAGCTCAACAAAATCAATGACAGGGCATTTATTGGGCGCAGCCGGTGGAATTGAAGCGGTCTTCTCTGTTCTGGCGTTACGCGATCAGGTGTTACCACCCACGATCAACATCGATAATCAGGATCCTGAATGCGATCTGGACTACGTTGCCAATGAAGCACGTGAAGCAAAACTGGAGGTGGCAATGAGCAACTCTTTTGGTTTTGGTGGCACGAACGGCACACTGATTTTTAGCAAAATATAATTTTAATAATTTTTTGAATACGCTCCGGCTGATAACGGCAGCCGTATTTGCCGGAGCATGAGAACAAATGCGATGAAGCGGATTTTTACATATTTAGTGCTCTTGGTCGTTTTTGTTGTTGCCGGAGGCGCTTATTTTATCTGGCAACAGTACGAAACCTTTCTAAATAAGCCGCTTCTGGCTAATGAAGAAACGGTTTTCACCATTCAATCCGGTAGCAATATCCGGAACGTCGCTAAACAACTGCAAACCAAAGGCCTCTTCGCATCTCAGTCCCCTGAACTGATTACACCAGACTTGTTTTTTATGGCTCATGCTCGACTGGAGAAAAAGGCCGCGAAAATTAAAGCAGGTGAATATGCTCTGCAGGCAAATATGCTGCCTGATGAATTGCTGGATCTGTTTGTTTCCGGAAAAACGCTGCAGTACCAAATTGGCTTTATTGAAGGGCGCAGCTTTAAGGAAATTGTTGCGGCTGTTAAAAAGCATCCTCATCTGGAGCAAACGTTAAGTGATGAGGATTACAACAATATTATGGTAAAATTAGGTGCTGATCCTAATACCAAGCCGGAAGGTTGGTTTTTTCCTGATACTTATAACTTTCCCCGTAACACGACAGATTTTGACGTTCTGAAACGTAGTTATGAAACCATGCGGACGTATTTGCAATCAGCATGGGAAAAGCGTCAGCCCAATCCTTACCTGAAAACACCTTATGAAGCGCTTACTTTGGCCTCAATTGTCGAAAAAGAGACTGGGGTACCCGAGGAAAGGCCGTTAATTGCCGGTGTTTTTCTTAACCGTCTGAAAAAAGGGATGTTGCTGCAAACCGACCCAACCGTTATTTATGGTATGGGTGATCGCTATAAAGGCAATATCCGCAAAAAGGATTTACGCACGGATACACCTTACAATACTTATACCCGCAAAGGACTCCCGCCGACACCTATCGCTACCCCAGGGAAAGCAGCAATTGATGCCGTATTTAACCCGCAGAAAAGTGATATGCTGTACTTTGTAGCTACAGGCATGGGCGATGGAAAACATTATTTTTCAAAAACATACAGAGAGCACCGGAAAGCCGTGATCAAATATCAACTCAATGGTAAAAAATCACGCTACCAGGGTGATAAATAAGTATGTCCTTTCCGGGTTGCTTTATCACACTGGAAGGCGGGGAGGGTGCTGGCAAAACAACACATCTCAGCACAATAACGCGGTTTTTAGCCGGACAGGGTATCGATTTTATTGCAACCCGTGAACCCGGCGGAACACCAGTTGGTGAATCTATTCGCGGTATTCTCTTGAATGCCGAGTTACCGGCTATGCACTTTGATACCGAACTACTGTTAATGTTTGCAGCACGAAATGAGCACTTGCAACAGGTAATCATACCGGCATTACAACAGGGGCAGTGGGTCATTTGTGACCGTTTTACTGATGCGAGCTATGCCTACCAGGGGCATGGGCGCGGCTTGTCGCTATCACGTATCGCTGCTCTTGAAACCTGGGTTCAGCGAAACCTACGGCCAGACTTTACCTTTTTATTCGATCTTGATGTGAATATTAGCTTGCAGCGGGTACAAAAACGCAGTGCGGGAAATGCCACTCAGATTGATCGTTTTGAACGGGAACAGGTTGATTTTCACCAGAAGATTCGCGATGGCTACCTTGCACGTTGTGCGGAGTATCCCCGGCAATTCATTAAGATACAGGCTGATAATAAGCTGGAAGTGGTTGAACAGCAGGTCTTAAAAGCGTTAAAGCAGGTTGTTGAGAATAGGGTGGTTGCATAGTGCTTTATCCCTGGCATGCTAATTTGCGCAAACAGCTTGATGAGGCTAAACAATCTGAGCGCCTTCCGCATGCCTTATTGTTCAATGCGGAGAAGGACTGTGGGCATGATGAATTCGTATTCGACTTTGCTAAATCACTGCTCTGTCTACAAGCTCAAAATCATAGTGTTGCCTGTAATGAATGTCGCAGTTGTGAGGTTTTTCAGGCGGCGGCGCACCCTGACTTTATCCAGATCAAAGTTCCTGATGATAAACAAATCATCAGTGTCGATCAGATCCGAACTCTCAATCAATTTATTGAGTTGAGCCGCAGCTATAGTCCGGTACGCATCGCTATAATCTGCGATGCAGAAGCCATGAATATTAATGCTGCCAATAGCCTGCTGAAGACGCTTGAAGAACCTGTAGCGAATACGCATATTTTACTTTATAGCCATCAGGCTAACAGTCTGTTACCCACTATCCGCAGCAGGTGCCAGCAAATTCGTATGCCTCTGCCAATAAAGACTGAGGCAATCAGCTGGTTGAGTTCTATGCTTTCAACTGGTGAATCTCCTGAATCGTTACTGGCATTATCTGCCGGGCATCCATTGAGCGCTTTACAACTGATAGACGGAGATTTAGCGGAAAAACGCCATCTCTGGATAAAACAGTTGCTGGATTTGCTAACAGGGCAGGTTGCTTTTGCCACTATTTCTACGGACTGGAGCAAACAAGACAAGCGCCAATTAATCGACTGGCAGATTACGCTGGTACAGAAT
>JBMZDK010000172.1:0-8958 GCA_049614265.1 Thiolinea sp. | reverse complement strand
TAACGACTAGGCTTAGTGTCACCTTAATGATAACTAGAGGAATCGGGACTGATGTCATTATTTAACAGTAGAGCAGGGCTAAGGATTGCCTTCTTATGTATCGGCTTGTGTTATTCGGGGTTAACCAATGCTGCTAACCAGACTTCCCCACTGGGAACCAATACAAATGAATTAAACGAAGAGGACTCCAGTGTTCCTTTTATTGACCTGTTTCGGGCTGCCTTACCTTTTGAAGATGCACGTCCCTGGTTAACCGGTGACAAGGTGCAGCTGGACGGCAATGGCTGGCCGGCACGCCTGAATGGCCAGATCGCGGGTAGCCGTGTTCTCAGCAATATGCCGGGCAAAGCGATTCCGGCGGGTAACTACACTGTCTTATATGATGGTGTTGGTAAAATGCAGTACGGGGGCGACGCAAAGATTATTAGCAGCGAACAGGGCCGCGATATTATTCAGTTAGCCCCGGGGCCGGATAATAAATACGATATGTCACTGCGGATTCGCGAGTCTGATCCGCGGAACTATATCCGCAATATCCGCATATTACCGCCGGGTGGAATTTGTGCGAATAATCCTTACCGCCGGGTTGCCGGGCCACAGGCCTGTCCGGGTAACTATCAGGCCTTTGTGACTCACTATGCACGCATCCTGTTCAATCCTGATTACCTTAATTATATGAAGGACTTTAAGGTTATCCGTTTCATGAACATGAGCGGGGTCAGTAATAACCCGCAAACTTCCTGGAATCAGCGGCAGAAAGTTACAGATGCCACCTGGGGCGGCAAACAGGAAAATCGCGGTGCTCCGATTGAAATTCAGATTGAACTGGCTAACCGTTTGAACGCACACCCCTGGTTCACAGTGCATCATGCTGCCGATAATGCTTATATCCAGCGTTTTGCTCAGCTGGTTAAGCAACGCCTGAAAGGCAATTTGCGCCCACATATTGAATACAGTAATGAAACCTGGAACTTTATCTTCCTGCAGGGTAATTATGTGCGTGATATGGGGATGGCGCGTCGTCTGGACACGAATAAGAACCGTGCGGGTTATCGCTATTACTCTGAGCGTTCGGTGGAAATCTTTAAGATGTGGGAACGGGTGTTTGGTGGCCCGCAGCGTCTGGTAAGAATTTTATCCGGCTGGACCATCAGTAAGGAAGTCGCTGAAATTGTGCTGGGACATAAAGATGCTTACAAGCATGCTGATGCCTTCGCGATCGCTCCGTACTTCTTTGGTGATCACCAGTCTATTCGTCTGGTGCGTAACCTGAATGAGACTTTTAAGCTGATTACTGATGATACTTATCGTTACTCAATTAATAACACGCTGAAGTTTATCCGTGATCAGAAAACCATTGCCGATAAATACGGGGTGCAGTTAATGGCGTATGAAGGTGGTCAGGGTTTGGTTGACTTTAAGACCAAGCATGACATGGAAATGCCTAACCCGCTGCTGTATCAGGCAAACCGCCATCCACGTATGGAACAGTTTTATAATCAGTTCCTGCAGGGCTGGCGTCAGGCTGGTGGTACGCTGTTTGCGCATTATTCATCACCACGGACTTACCGTCGCTATGGTTCCTGGGGGTCTAAAGAGTACATTACTCAACCGCTGAGTCAGGCGCCAAAGCACCGTGCGTTACTTAACTTTAACCGACGCAATCCTTGCTGGTGGCCGGGGTGTCGTCGTTAATAGCGGTGATGACTGACTGGATGAACCAGCTGTTAGTTGACTGAAACCACCTAATCTGCCCGGTATTGACCGGGCAGATTGCTTTTTGGTCATTTGGTTTGTGATTAACGGTTATCGTGTAGCTTACCGGTTGAGTCCCGAATTGGTGTTTATTCAGGACGATAGACTTTCACATTATTAAAGCCCTGTTCGTGCAGATAGGCTGCATGTAGCTGGCTCATCACACCTTTATCGCAGTACAACAGGTATTCTTTGTCCTGGGCAAGATTGGGGTATTGTTGGTTGAGCTGAAAAAACGGGATGTGAAAATCAGCCTGAGCTAACGGTTGTTGGGTGGCTCTGATGTCAATCAGCTGTTGACCACTAAGATCACGTATCAGCTCAACCTGTGGCTGTTCGTTAGCGTGTTTAATGATATCGGCTACCGAAATATTTTCAGCACTGTCCAGCGCCTGTTGGAACCACTCATCTCCCAGCTGTTCTTCCAGTTGTTTGACGGTTTTCAGTGAAGCCGACACCGTGGGTTTTTTGGAAATAATGCCGCAGTATTCCACCATATTCTGTGCAAAGATAGCGCTGCCGATTTTCTCAGCAGTGGCAATAATATCGGATTTGTCCGTGGTAATCAGTGGCCGGATAATCAGGTGATCCGCACCTTCGTCAATAACTGATAAGTTATGCAGTGTTTGACTGGACACCTGGGCCAGACTCTCGCCGGTGACCAGGGCGCTGAGGCGCAGGCGATTGGCCACCACATCACCCACTCTTAACATAGCGCGTTTCAGCAGCACACCATTAAAGGTCGGGTCGGGCAACTGCATTAAATCGGTGACAAAACGATCGAGTGAAATGCTGTAAAAGCGCGAGGAATGTGTGCAGCCGAATTTCTGCCACAGGTAATAGGCTGCCTGTTGCGCACCGAGCGAATGTGCTGTGCCACCGAGATTGAAAAACAGGTAATGCAGGCGGCAGCCCCGGCGCATCATTTGGTAGCTGGCTACTGAGGAATCGAAGCCGCCGGAGATCAGGCTGAGTGCTGCTCCCTGAGTACCCAGTGGATAACCGCCCAATCCGGGAAATTTCTCCCGTACAAAATATGCCCGGTCACGCAGAATCTCCAGCGTTACTGTGACATCGGGATTTTTCAGTTGCACCCGGCTATCAGTGCTGTGTTCCAGTAAGGCAGCACCGGCATGACGCTCAACATCCAGCGACCTGAAATCATGTTGACCGGCCCGGCGGCAGCGCACGGCAAAGCTTTTCCCCTCCAACTTATCAGCATAACGGTCAACGGCCTGTTGGGCGAGATAATCCAGCGGGTTTTCTTCCGGCAGGTTACAGCTATCGACGGTGAGAATACTGTGAATGCCCGGTACATCTCCCATGCGCCGCCGACAGGCTTCGATACTGGCTTCAGCACAGTCAACTTCCAGCCGATCCCAGTGTGCACGCACCTGTACTTTAATATCTATCGGGCTGAGTACTCTGGCGATATTTCGCCGTAGCTGTGTAATGTGCCAGGAGCGCACCGAACGGCTTTTAATAAAGCTCTCGGATGAAACCTTGACGATGAAGCGCATGACGGTTGATTCCCTGAGTGAATGAGCGCAGGGAGTATAGCAATGATTATGAGGTTTGTGAGCTATGAATAAGGTGCCTGTTGTTTAGCTTATAGGCAGATAGTTAAAATTATTGGTGTCATTTGCCCTGTTCGTAATATTGCGGCCAGCCTTAACCCTTTAAAACCGGCAATAAGGTCTGGCTTGGCCCCAGAATATGCTGATGAATCAGTTCTTTGGCTGCGGTTTTGCTGTTGCCTAATACGGCTTCCACCAGTGCCTCATGTTCACGGTTATTTGCAAAAAATGCGGTAGGTTCCGCCATGTCACTGTTCAGCCACAGGTTGCGGTAACGGGAAGCGCGCTCATATAACGAGCGCCGAACCTGTAACAGGGAAGGGGAGGCACAGCCGCTGACAATGGCGGTATGGAAAGCCTGATGGCGCAGTTCCCAGTTCTGAATTTCCTCATGATTCTTATTGGCCAGATTCCCGGCCTTTTTTAACCGGTGTGCCGCCGCTACTATTTCAGCTTCCCAGTCATCATCGCCTTTATCCATCGCAAGTCCGACACAGAGGCTTTCAATATGAGCGCGGGTTTCATAAATGTCCAGCATCTCAGCCCGCGACACCGGGCAAGTGCGAAAACCACGCTGATTTTCCACTTCCACCAGTTGTTCCACCAGCAGGCGTGATAAGGCTTCACGCAGAGGGCTGGCACCAACCTGATAATGTTGTTTTAACCGCGCCATGACCAGCTTTTCACCCGGTTCGAAATAACCGTTCAGGATGTCCTGTTTCAATTGACCCAGCACCTGTGCCGCGTAGTTATCCGGATTGTCGCTATTTGGCCGGGTATTTATGTGTTGGCTATCTGGCATGTTGTGGTGAAAAATATTGACATTTATTAAAAATGTCGTCATTTTATGCGACCATCGTCATTATGTAAACGTTCGGGGATAGAAAATGAGCGCAGCAACCAAACTGGCTGAATTTAACTGGGAAGATCCGCTGTTACTGAATGAACAGCTGACAGAAGAAGAAAAAATGATACAGGACAGTGCGCACCGTTACTGTCAGGATAAGCTGATGCCGCGCATTCTGGAAGCAAACCGTCATGAGACTTTTGAGCGCGAAATCTTTAATGAGATGGGTGAACTGGGTCTGTTGGGTTCTACCATTGAAGGCTATGACTGTGCTGGTTTGAATTATGTCAGTTATGGCCTGATTGCCCGTGAAGTTGAGCGGGTAGATTCCGGTTACCGTTCGATGATGAGCGTGCAATCGAGCCTGGTGATGTTTCCGATTCATGCCTTTGGTAGCGAAGCGCAGCGGGAAAAATACTTACCTAAGCTTGCCAGTGGGGAATGGGTCGGGTGTTTCGGCCTGACGGAACCGGATCACGGATCTGATCCCGGTAGTATGATAACCCGTGCTAAATCTGTTGACGGTGGTTATAGCCTCAGCGGTGCTAAAATGTGGATTACCAATTCACCGGTAGCTGATGTGTTTGTTGTCTGGGCCAAAGATGACGAAGGCGTGATTCGCGGTTTTATCCTTGAAAAAGGCATGAAAGGCCTGTCGGCACCAAAAATCGAAGGCAAGTTCTCCCTGCGTGCATCGATTACCGGCGAAATTGTGATGGATGAAGTATTTGTACCGGAAGAAAATAAATTACCGGCTGCCAAAGGCTTATTCGGGCCATTCAGCTGTCTGAACCGTGCACGCTATGGTATTGCCTGGGGTGCGATGGGGGCTGCGGAATTCTGTTGGCAGGCCGCCCGCACTTATACCCTGGAACGCAAACAGTTCGGGCGTCCGCTGGCTGCGAACCAGTTGATACAGCTTAAGCTGGCAAATATGCAGACTGAAATCACCCTGGGTTTACAGAGTGCCTTACAAATGGGGCGGATGATGGACAATGGCACCCTGGCTCCGGAAGGCATTTCACTTATGAAGCGCAATAACTGTGGTAAAGCACTGGATATTGCCCGCACAGCACGGGACATGCACGGTGGTAACGGCGTATCAGATGAATACCACGTGATTCGCCACTCAATGAATCTGGAAGCGGTGAATACCTATGAAGGCACGCATGATGTGCATGCGCTGATTCTGGGGCGTGCGCAAACCGGATTGCAGGCATTTACGGGCCGTTGATGCTGCGTATTACCTTTGCTCTGCCCCTCTCACTCTTGTGTAAGCGCCATTTCATTATGGCTTGAGGCGGAGGGGACGAGCTGAGGGATTAGCCGTGGCGGAAAGCAATGAAAAAACTTACCTTATTGACCCTGATACTGCTTGTCACGGCAGCGGTGCTTTACCACTATTTTCCCCGGAAAACCCAGACTGTGATGGATTACGCCAAACAAACGGTTCGTCATGAGAAGCACACCGTCTCGTCCCGGCTGGAGCAGTTTGGTGAATCAGCCCGCTCCCGTTTAGCACCGCATTTCGTCGCAGCAGGTATTCATTTGCCGCCTGAGGCGGTGCGTTTATTGGCTTTCAAAGACACTGAACAGCTGGAACTTTATGCCAGGAATGCTGATACTGAATGGCGCAAAGTCCATACTTATCCGATTCAGGCGGCCAGCGGCCATGCCGGGCCAAAGCTGCGTGAAGGTGATAAACAGGTGCCGGAAGGTTTTTATGATATTGAGGCTTTTAATCCCAATAGCCGTTTTCATGTTTCTCTGCGCCTGAATTACCCCAACCCGTTTGATTTAGCGATGGCAAAGGCAGAACAACGCACTGAACCCGGTTCAGATATTATGATTCATGGTAAAGCCGTCTCTGTAGGTTGCCTGGCAATGGGCGATACGGTGGCTGAGGAATTATTTGCCCTCACTGCCTGGGTGGGGCGTGAGAAGGTCAAAGTGATTATTGCGCCGACTGATTTTCGTAAAACCCCTGACTACCGGTTTGAGGTCGAACAGCCCGGCTGGTTGCCTGAACTTTATAAAGATATTCGCGCTGAGCTGGCGAATTACCCTCTGTCCTGACGTTTTAAGGAGTTCCCAATGACACAAACCACTGCATTAGGCCATATTCGCGTGCTGGATATGTCACGTATTCTTGCCGGGCCGTGGGCGGGGCAATTGCTGGCTGATATGGGGGCGGAGGTTATTAAAATTGAGCGTCCCGGTCGCGGTGATGATACCCGTGGTTGGGGGCCACCGTGGTTAAAGGATGCTGATGGTAATGATAGCAGGGAGGCCGCATATTACACCTGTGCTAATCGTGGTAAGCAGTCGGTGGCACTGGATATCACCCGGCCGGAGGGGCAGCAGCTGATTCGTGATCTGGTGGCGCAAAGCGATATTCTGCTGGAGAATTATAAGGTAGGCGGGCTGGCAAAATACGGACTGGATTATGACAGCCTGAAAGCGGTGAACCCTAAGCTGATATATTGTTCTATTACCGGTTTTGGCCAGACCGGGCCGTATAAACACCGTGCCGGTTATGATTTTATGATTCAGGCTATGGGGGGCTTAATGAGTGTCACGGGTGTGGCGGATGGTGAGCCGGGGGCAGGGCCACAGAAGGTTGGGGTAGCACTGGCGGATGTTATGACTGGTCTGTATGCCAGTAATGCCTGCCTGGCAGCGCTGGCATTTCGGGAGCAAACCGGCCTGGGGCAGCACATTGATATGAGCCTGCTGGATGTACAGACGGCAACGCTGGCTAATCAGGCAGCGAACTATCTGGTATCAGGCGAAGCGCCGAAGCGGATGGGGAATGCACACCCGAATATTGTCCCGTATCAGGCGTTTGCTACCGCAGACGGCCACTTTATTCTGGCGGTGGGTAATGACGGGCAGTTTGAACGCCTGTGCGGCTTGCTGAAAAGGGATGAATGGACGGCTGAAGGTGCTTACCAAACGAATCAGCAGCGGGTACAGAAACGGGATGAATTGGTGCCTTTGCTGGCTGCACTTTTATGTCAGCAAACCACGGCTTACTGGGTGGCTGAGCTGGAAGGGCTGGGTGTGCCGTGCGGGCCAATTAATACCATCGACCAGGTGTTTGCAAATGAGCAGATACAGGCACGCAATATGGTGGTTGAGGTCGAACATACGTCGGCAGGCAAACTGTCGATGGTTAACAATCCGGTGAAAATGTCAGAGTCACCGGTCAGTATTACGAAGCCACCGCCAATGCTGGGTGAACATACGCAACAGGTGTTGACGGAGGTATTGGCGTTGAGTGTGGAGCAGCAGGAGAAGCTGCGGAATTTGGGAGTGATCGAGTCGTAAACCTCTGCCACCTTGAAATTGCATACCAGTAAACGGTGTGGTTTGATTAAAAAACGTTTCTCAGAGCAACCTTGATGACCGATACGCCACGCCGGGTTTTTATTAGCTATAGCCATGATTCTGCTGAACATCGTGTTGATGTATTGGCGCTGGCCAATCGATTGCGTACTGATGGGTTGGATTGCCAGATTGATCAGTATGTAAATGGCTTTCCACCTGAGGGCTGGCAGCGATGGATGGAAACCCAAATAGAAACTGCGGATTTTGTGCTGGTGGTATGCACACCGGTTTATCTGAAACGTTATCGTGGGCAGGATCGTGATGGTGGGCGTGGTGTGTCCTTTGAAGGTGTGGTGATCTCGCAGACGCTCTACGATACTTATTATGAAAATGCGAAATTTGTGCCGGTGTTGCCGGATGCCGGGGATTTAGAGAGTGTGCCGCTGCCGTTGAAGGGATTTAGCGCTTTTCAGATGGGAGCAGACTACGAGGGCTTGTATCGGTATTTAACCGGGCAGGCGGCAGTCGTTATGCCCGAGGTGGGTGAGCAGAAAGTTTTGGCGTCCGGGGAAAGCCACACGTTAAATGTGCATTCCCCCACACCAATGATTTCTGCGAATGAGGCTAGCTCACCAGGGTGGAAAAGTAACATCTTTAGTAGTAGTAATTTATTGTTTGCGGGTGGTTTGCTCCTGTCATTAGGTGGCTTAGCTTATGCGGCCCTGTCACTATTTGATTCTTTACCCGGTGATGAGCCGGTTACCTTAAAGAATAAGCTGGTTTTACAGCCTATCCCGGCTGGCAGTTTTGAAATGGGTGGCCAGCTGGATCATGTTGAGGAAAAGCCGGTGCATACCGTAAAGTTTGCCCGCCCTTTCTGGATGAGTGCTACCGAAATCACCTTTGCTCAATATGATGCTTATGCACAGGCGCAGCAGCTAAATTTACCGAATGACGAAGGTTGGGGGCGTGGGCAGCGTCCGGTGATTAATGTGAGTTGGCATGATGCGAAGGCCTATACGAACTGGTTGAGCAGGCATAATGCCAAGGGGCTGAATTGCCGTTTACCGAGTGAGGCAGAATGGGAATATGCTGCCCGCGCTGGCAGCCGGATGCTGTATTCATGGGGCGAGCGGGTTGGTAAAAATAATGCGCATTGCCTGGGCTGTGGCAGTGAGTGGGATGGTAAAAATCGGAGCGCTCCGGTAGCCGCGCTTAATAAGCCTAATCATTTTGGTTTGCACGATATGCACGGCAACGTCGCAGAGTGGGTGGCGGATAGCTGGCATGCTGATTATAACGGTGCACCACGGGATGGCTCGGTATGGCAGAGCGGTGGTAATGAGGCACGGCGGGTGATTCGTGGTGGTTCATGGGGCGATGGGCCGGATGCGATTCGATCAGCCCATCGCGGTAGAACCGAGCCGGATAGTAAAAATAATTATGTCG
>JBMZDK010000171.1:0-9071 GCA_049614265.1 Thiolinea sp. | reverse complement strand
GCGCCGGTATGGGTAATCGCCATCGCCGCCCCTTTCGCGGAGCGCCCGACCTTCATGATCACCACCGGAATATTGCGCTGTGCCGCCAGCTCCATTGCTGCAATAAAACGCGCCGGATCACGCACTGTTTCCAGAAACAGACCGACACAACGGGTCTCCGGGCGCGATGCCATCCAATACAGGTAATCCGCCGCCGTGGTAATGGTTTCTGAGCCGGTACTAACCACATGACTAAACCGTAAGCGCCGGTCATTGTGTACCAGTGCGCCCATAATCGAACCGGACTGCACAATCAGCCCGATACCACCTGCGATCAGATCCGTTGGTGCCGGGAAAGGTGTTAAACGCAAACCATTGCAAAGATTATGCAGGCCCATGCTGTTTGGCCCACACATCACAGCCCCCGCCTCGCGCACTAAAGCAGTAAGCTGCTGACGCTGCACCGCATCCGGCATTTCAGCAAACACCACCAGCGCCTTAGCACCACAGCCGAGCGCTTCCTGCGCTACCTCATACACACGATCATTGCCGACGCTGATAACGACTAGCTCGGGGGATTCAGGCAGGGCGGATAAGCTTGGATAAGCCGGTTGATTAACAATCTGCTTGTGCCTGGGGTTCACCAAGTAGACCGTTGCGCTAAACCCACAGCCCGTACACATTTTATATAACGCATAGCCGTAAGAATCAGGGCGTGATGATACACCGACTAAGGCCACCGTTTGTGGTGTTAGCAAGCTATCTAAAGTTGCCTGTTGCGGCGTGGGTGTTACGGGATGTTCTGAAGACATGATCTGTTAGCGGTTAGTTGTCTGCTACAAGAACGCCAGTATCGTATTTACTCGTGATGAGATAAAATTAGAAATCGATAAGCGGGATTTCGAAATACTTATACCTGTAATCGTTGCAGCAGATCCTGCTTAAAATACGCTGTTCATTAACGTCGAGGAAGCACATAGTGAGATATAAGCACGTCCGGGCAGACTCTGTAGAAACCCATAAATATGATGGCGGTGAGATTACCTCTTTTCTTGCCACAGGCGCTGATACTGACAACCGTGTTTCCATTTTTGATAGCAAACTGCCCAAAGGAAACGAAGCTCCCTGGCACTATCATGAAATTGATGATGAGATTTTTTATATCATCTCCGGCGAAGTGGAGTTTGGCGTAGATCAGGAAACATTCATCGCGCATCCTGGTGATCTTGTTATCGCAGGCCCCAATGTACCGAGAAGATTCAAAGCGCTTGTCGACAGTCATTTACTCGTTATCAATTCGCCATCCGGGCCATCTGAAAATTTTCTTAGAGATATTGCCGCTTTTAATCCGGATAATCTGCCGACAGCAAAAGACAAAGAACAGTTTGTCGAGAAATATAAGATTCATGTGCTTTAGTTGCTGGTGTGACAATTAACAATTTTCAAAAGCCAGCTGATTATTAGGCAAGACCAGCCATTTCCCCCAAAGTCACCGGCTTAATAATCGGTCGAATCCGATAATAATCAATCCCTTCGACCGCCACACCCCGCTCATCAGCCAGCACCAGCGCCGCATTCAAACCACATTGCCGCCCCTGACATGGCCCCATCCCACAACGGCTGAAACTCTTTGTTTGGTTCAGCCCCCGACAGCCAAGCTGGGCATATTCCCGTATCTGCCCCGCAGTTACCTCTTCACAGCGACATACCAGCGTTTCATCATGTGTCAATAACGTCCGGTTATCCGCCGCATAGCGATAATCCAGAAACGGTCGTACCGCCAGCTCTCTGGTTAACTGTCGCCGGATGCTCTTCGCACAGGTATCACGCTGCGCTTTGGTCAGTACTCCACGCTGCTGCAATACCTGTAACGCGGTCAGTTCACCTGCCAGTTCCGCCGCTCTAGCCCCACCAATCCCAGCACCATCACCTGCGATATAAACAGCCGGGTTACTGCTACCCCCCCAGTGATCCGTTACCGGCGACCAACATTGCTGCTGCTCACTCCAGTGATGTGGTAAATTTAAAGCCCGGCTGATCTGAGTATTCGGAATCACGCCCTGATGAATCAGCGCACACTCGGTCTCCAGCGTATGAGTTTTGTCGCCCTGCCTGAATGTGATTTGGCGTAGCTCCTGCTCTCCTACTGCCTGAATATCTGTAGCTTTGGTGTAATGCGGGATTCCGGCTTTTTTCAGCGCGGCCAGCATTTTAAGGCCTTTGATTAAATACCGATGCCCTTGCAGCATCGCCTTCGGCAAATGCGGCAAAGCTTTTTGCCACGCACCAGCCACCTGGGTTTCTACAACCGCCTGAGGTGGATAACCACAGGCCAGTAACTGACTGGCGATTAAATACAACAAGGGTCCATTGCCAACCAGCACTGCATTGTTCACCGCTAAACCATGTGCTTTCAGTAATATCTGTGCCGCACCCGCGGTCATCACTCCGGGTAGTGTCCAGCCGGGAAAAGCAAAGGGGCGTTCCTGTGCGCCCGTTGCCAGAATCAGTTGTTCCACCTGTATTTCATGCGCTTTTGTGCCGACGGAGTAAGCAATCGCACCTCCAGAATCTACCCGCCAGACCTTAGCGCCCAAGACCTGTTGCAGATATTCACCAGGCAGGCTTTGCGCCAGCTTTGCACCATACATATAGTCCTGTCCGAGCTGTGCAGCACGCTGAGGTGTTTGCTGACTAACCTGCTGAACACGCCGGTAAATCTGACCACCCACCTGACTTTGCTCATCCAGCAATAACGTATCCACCTGATGCTCAGCCAGAGTACGAGCAGCCGTCATCCCAGCCGGGCCCGCACCGATAATAACTACCGGAACTGTATTCATAAGGCCTCCTGTGTCGATGGTGAACTCAGTTGCATTTGATCGCTCACCGGCTCCATGCAGCCCTGTACAATACGGCCTTCTAGTTCGACCAGGCATTCAAAACAACTACCCATCATGCAAAATGGCTCACGTGCCTGTCCGGACGGGCTTTTTCGGTTTGTGCGAATACCAGCGGCTAATAAAGCACTGGCAATCGTGTCATCAGTACGTGCCTGAAGCGCCTGTCCCTGCCAGTAAATCGTGACAGGTTCCGGTACGTCTTCCTCAGCGAGACGCTGTAGCAAAGCGTTGCTCATCAAACTTCTCCAGATCAGGGGCATCACTACGACCCTCCAGCCACAGCGGTATTGCCAGAGCATGGGCAGCGGCAAGCGTAATACCGCTATGACAAGTGGCCAGATAACAGCCGGGATTAGCGCGGGACTCGGTATACACAGGCAGCCCATCCGCCGTCATAATGCGCAGCGCTCCCCAATTGCGTAGCAGATTGGCCTGTTCTAAGCGGGGATAGGTCATTACTGCCTGTTGCGCAATACGGGCGCTGACAGCAAGACTCTCACCATCGTCGTAACCTACATCTTCCTTGGAATCCCCCAGTTGAATACTGCCTTCATTGGTCTGGCGGATAGTCATGCTGGGGCGTTTCATAAAATGCGGCTGTTTTTCCGTCACCAGATTTTGCCCACGCAACGGCTTAACCCGTGTTTGAAACCCCAGTTGTTCCGCAAAGGTATTACTCCCCAAACCAGCACAGATAATCACTTTCTCAGCTTCAATCTGTTGCCCGGCAGTGGTTGTCAGATGGTATCCGTGATTTTGGGCCAGTACTTCAGTCACTCGTCCGCTGTTCTGCATTTTTCCACCCTGAAGGTGGTGTGCCTGATGCAGAGCATTCAGCAAACGCAGAGGGTTCACATGCCCATCTTGATGATGAAGGATGGCACCAACAACTTTGGGGCCAATTGCAGGTTCTTCCCGCTTTAACTGAGTTGGTTCCAATACTTCAAACGGATAATCACCATCCAACCTTTCCTTTAGCCTGTGATAATCCTGCAGACGTTGTTCCAGGCTGTCTTCACTGAGATGGAAGTCGTAACCACCGTTTTGCTGTAAACACAGATCGATCCCAGTCTGCTCTTGTAACTCAGCGCTCAGTTGTGGCCAGACACCCGCCGAAAACTGCGACCAGCGTGCATAATGCGGCGCATCCAGCCCTTTACTCTGTACCCATACCAAACCGAAATTACCCCGTGAGGCACGCAAGGCAGAATCTCCCTCGTCCAGCACCAACGTCTGACAACCCAGGCGTTGCAAACCGTATGCGATGGCAATACCAACCACGCCGCCACCAATGATGGCGTATTGTGTTTCCATGATGGGACTCCGGTGTAAGAGAGAGTTACTTTGGTGTAAATTTCCCCTCGTTCACTCTTTTTTAAGAGGGCTTCGCAAAGGGGGAGGCTCTCCAGTAACCACCTGATTTGGCTCGAAGGGCACTCCCCTTTGAAAAAGGGGAGACGGAGGGGATTTTTCTTTTGATTACTACTTCCCGCTTACCTTATCCAAAATAGCCTGTCCCCAGTCTTTACCAACATCTTCCAGAATTTCCGGCCAGACATCTGCACGTACTTTATCGGCGATAGCCGCTAACTCATCATCACTGAGTTCGACCAGCTTCGCACCGTTTTCAACCAGCTTCTGTTCAAACTCGCCCTGATCTTTTTCTGCTTTTTCCCAGCGGCTCTTACTGAATTCATCAGCCACCTTCATAAAGGCTTCCTGATCTTCTTTATCCAGACCTTCGAAAGTCTCAGTGTTCACAATCAAATACCAAACTTCAAAGTGGGTATTAGCTGGAATATAGGTCTTGGTCACATCGCGGAATGAAGCATAATAACCTTCAGCACCGGAACCAATCACACCATCTACGACACCAGTCTGCACGGCGGTAAAGGCCTCTGAGAACGGGATCGGCGAGGCGATATAGCCGGTTTTATCTGCTAACATCTGGAAACTTTTGATACCGGGTACACGTACTTTAATGCCCTTAGCGGCGTTCGGATCACCGGGGTTTACCGCATCACGATTCAACGCAATCCCACCAAAATACACGGGGTATGCTGATAGCATGGTGATGCCTTGTTTGGCGTACAGTTCTTTCATGGTTTCAGCAACGACACCGTCCGGGCCATAGATTTCTTTGGCATGCGCCCAGTTCTTCGCCAATGACGGGAATGAGCTGATTGCCATGCGTCGGTCGGCGGCAGTGGCTGCGGGCTGAATAGCCATGTCAACGGCTCCAACAGAAATACGCTCCTGTACCGCCGTGTAATCACCCAGCGCGCTGGCAGCAAATATTTTCAGGGTCACATCACCGTCAGTAGCTTTACTCAGGGCTTCACCCAAAGCTTTAGCATCCTGATCAACAATCGCATCCTGCGGACGCACATGACTGAGCTTCAGTTCAGCGGCCTGCGCCAGTGGGGCGAGTATCAGAGTGGTCGCCAGTGCTAAAGCAGAAAGTTTAAGTCGTTTCATCGTTTATCTCCTCGATTATAGTTAAGGCCAGCGACATCAAGTCACGGCGTTTGACAACATCAATATCCAAACAAGCGGGGTAAAAACAGTGCCAGGTCAGGCCAGAAAGAGGTCAGTAATGCCACAGGCACATACCCCAGTAGTAACAGAACCATGGCGGGGCGGATGACCTGCGTAACCGGTACTTTTCCAATCCGTGCGCCGAGGTACAGAATGGAGGCATAAGGTGGTGTCACACCGCCCATTGCTGTGTTGACACCCATAATGGCGGCAAAATGGATTGGGTCGATGCCCAGCGCTTTCATCAGTGGCATTAGTAGCGGCGCAATCAGAATGATGGCAGTAATGTCATTGACAATCATGCCAACCAGAAACAGCAGCAGATTGATCAGTAATAACAAAACCCACTTGTTTTCAGTGATGCCGAAAATGGCTTCTACCAATGACTGCGGAATACTTTCCAACACCAGCATCTGACTGAGAATCATGCTGAACAAGATCATCACCAGAATGGCACCGACAGCGGTACTGGCTTCTTTGCCGGATTCCAGCAGTGATTGCCAGGTCAGTCCTTTATAAATCCAGAAACCCACAGGCACGGCATAGATCACAGCAACGGCGGCAGCCTCGGTGGGAGTCATCACACCACCGTAAATACCACCAAGAATAATCACTGGCATCAATAAAGCAGGTAGGGCGTGCTTAAAACGCACCCGGCTTTCGGCCATCAACGCGGGCAATTCGGGCTTTTCATCCAACTTCAGGTCGAATTTGCGCGACATCACCAGATTGATGATGGAAAAACTCAGCATAATAGCCAGACCCGGCCCTAGCGTTGCCAGAAAGCTGGCAAGAATAGAAGTATCCGTCACCCAGCCATAGACAATCATGGTCACACTCGGCGGAATCAATAAGCCAAGCACTGAAGAATTGGCAATTAACGCGGTGGCATATGCCCGTGGGTAACCCTGCTTCTCCATTTCAGGAATCAGCAATGGCCCAACCGCCGCAACACCCGTCAGACCTGAACCGGATATAGCTCCGATAATGGCACAGCTCACCGTTGCCACTACACCTAGCCCACCGCGAACATGACCAACAAAGATATTCACAAAGCGTAATAAACTTGCGGCTATCCCGCTTTGGCTCATAATCGTGCCAGCCAGTACAAATAGCGGAATCGCCAGCAATACCGGATTAGCCAGTTGCTGCATTCCCCACATCATATTGCCCTTCATGGTGACGCCACCCAGCAAGCTCATCACCATTAACCCGGCACCAAAACAATAAGGCAACGGCACACCAAGCGTTAGCAGCAACACCAATACGCCAATAGCCAGCAGAGCAATTTCAATCATGCTTCTGTCCTCCCTGCTAGCGTATTGTTGCGAATGTTCTGTACCGTGCGGGCTATGTGTAACAGGGTGAACAGCGTCATTAACAACAGGCAGATCATCAGAGAAATATCCGCATAGAAGGTAGGCAAGTATAAAGTCGGGCTTTCTTTCCAAACCCGCAAAATATACTGCGTGAAATCCCAGGCCCAGTAGATCAACCAGAGCAGAACGATAATACTCAGCACATCGGCAACTACGCTCAGAATGGCCTGTTTACGCGGACTGGTAATAAACACATCAAGCACATTGGCACGGATATGGGTATTTTCGCGGGAGGCATTCACCGCACCGAGCATGTATAACCATAGAATGGGATACATCATCAGCTCTTCCATACCCATCACCGGAATTTCCAGGATATAGCGGGTAATCACCTGAGCGAACTGTGCTAGTGCAACAACGCCAATCAATACGGTCAGGCTATACCGAAAGACACTGTCCATTAACTTTCTATCCATCACGCTTCCTCAGGCGGGCTTGTATGGCATTGATTATCATTCAGCTTTAAGTTTTAATATATTTAATTAAAAATGGATTTTTATAAATTTACTTTAATTATTTATTCTAGTGAGTGTTGATGAACAACCTAACGTTTAAACAGCTGCGAGTGTTTCAGGAGCTGATGCGCAGTGGCTCACTGGCGATGGCGGCCCGTAACCTACACCGTACTCAACCAGCAGTGAGTATTATGTTGAGCAACCTGGAGAAGGAACTGGGCTTTGACCTGTTTGAACGACGTAACCGTCGTTTGATTCCGAAGCCGGAAGCACAATACATGCTGGAAGAAGTCGATGCGGTTTTAGGGCGTTTGCAACGCTCAGTTCGTACCATGCAGGAAGTCGCCGGACTACAGCGGGGGCAGTTAAAAATTGCCTGCATGCCAGCGTCCAGCTTACTATTGGCACACCTGGTCGGGCGATTTGCGGCGGATAAACCTGCCTTGCAGATTTCGTTGATGACCCGTAGTTCAGTGGTGATTGCCGACTGGATTGCTTCGCAACAATACGACATCGGTTTAGCCGAGGCCCCCACTGAACGAACTGCGATCCATTGTGAAACCTTTGCCCTGCCTTGTCTTTGTGCGCTGCCGGTAGATGACCCCTTAGCACAGGAAGCAGTGATTACTCCGCAATTACTCGACAACAAGCCCATGGCGGTACTGTATCCTGAACACACGACCACCCAGCAGGTGAAAACCTGTTTTGCTGATGCCGGGGTTACTTTTAACGGACGTTTTGAATTGCAAACGGTGTTGCCCGGACTGGAGTTAGTCGCGCAGAAGCTTGCCTATAGTATTTGTGATCCGATTACCGTGCAGGGGTATTTAACCACTGCTTCCCGAAATGCTGTTCCGCCTATTGTTTTTAAGCCGTTTGCACCAGAAATTATATTGGAAGTTGGGCTGCTGACACCGGCTCACCGACCGGTTTCGTTGTTGGGTGAGGAGTTGTGTGAATCTTTGCGTGGAGCTTTGAAGGGACTACAGTCGGCAAGCTAAAAAGCTACTCTGTCTCCTGTGGCGTGCTAAAACGTTAAGTTGCTGGCGTTACGCCGCACCCTGCATTTCAGTAAGACTACCAAGGTCAAATACTTATGCCTGTAATCGTTGCAGCAGCTCCTGCTTAAACTGTCGTACAGGGTTGTGAAGCTCCTCATCCCGTCGATGAATCACTGAAAGCTGATACTTAATAGATGGGACAAAAGGCCGCCAGATAACACCATCTTCGAGTGACTGGCTGCCATTAATCGCATCCACCACGGCCACACCACCACCCAATGCAACCATGCGTCGTACAACCGAGAAAAAGAAGCCTTTAATCTGCGTGTGGTAGTCCAGACCATGTCGGCTAAAACAGGCACGCAGTTGCCGGTCAATCGGGTTACCATCCTGAATGCCGATTAGCTGTCGATTCCTGAGCAATTCAGGCGTGATTTCTGCCTCCCCCGCCAGTGGATCAGTGGCAGCCATAATGCAAACACATGGCAGCGTCACTGAGGTTGCCATCACCTTATTCGAAGCTGCCTCTCCCTCGATAATAGCAATATCGAGCTGGCCGTTATTCACCAAATGTAACAGCTGAGCAGAGCTGCGCACCTGCATATCAATATTGACTCGTGGAAAACGCAAACTGTAATCAGCGATGAGTTCGGGCAACAGAGAATTTGCCGGACAGCCAATCGTACCCAGCCTGATCAAACCGGTGTCGCCTCGCGCAATTAACTTTGCACGATTAACAAATTGCTGCGTCGCCAGAATCGATAGCTCCGCATCCTCCAGCAGCATTTCAGCCTCAGCCCGTGGTGTGAAATGCCC
>JBMZDK010000170.1:0-9080 GCA_049614265.1 Thiolinea sp. | reverse complement strand
AAGCGAATGAAAAGGGCTTTAAGATCGTTCGCCAGATTTCCCAGAAAAAATACGGCGGCAAAAAGCACAAGATTCTGTTCCGTGAACGTGACTACCATGGCACAACCATTACTACACTGAGTGCATCAGGCCAGGAAGAGCGTAAAGGTCAGTACGGGCCGTTCACACCGGGCTTTGTTGAAGTGCCACACTGCCTTGAATATCGCTCTCAGTGGGGTGATGTTGATGATTATGGCATCCGCGCAGCGAATGAAATTGAGCGGATTATTCTGGAAGAAGGCCCGGAAACCGTCGGTGCACTATGTCTTGAGCCAATCACAGCGGGTGGCGGCGTTATTGAACCACCAGCGGGCTATTGGGATCGCGTGCAGGAAATCTGTAAGCAATACGATATTCTGTTGCACATTGATGAAGTCGTGTGTGGTGTTGGTCGTACCGGTAAATGGTTTGGTTATCAGCATTACGGCATCAAGCCTGATATCGTCACGATGGCAAAAGGTGTTGCGTCCGGTTATGCCGCAATTTCCTGTACGGTTACCACCGAAGATGTCTTTAATGACTTTAAAGATGACAGCGACCCGATGTCTTATTTCCGTGATATCTCTACCTTTGGTGGTTGTACCGCAGGCCCTGCGGCAGCAATGGCTAATATGGATATTATCGAGCGTGAGAACCTGCTGGAAAACGTTACTGTGCAGGGTGAATACCTGAAGGGGCGTTTGCATGAGCTGATGGATAAATATGAAATCATCGGTGATGTGCGCGGAAAAGGTCTGTTTGTTGGCTTTGAACTGGTACTCGATCGGGAAACTAAGGAGCCTGCTCCGGAAAGCACAGCAGCAGCGATTGCAGGTCATTGTATGCAGAATGGGGTGATTATTGGCCGTACTAACCGTTCTATTCCGGGACTGAACAATACCATTTGTCTGAGTCCGGCACTGATCGCCACTAAAGATGATATCGATGCGATTGTAACTGCGCTGGATAATGCACTGGCAGATGTAACAGCTTAAGTTACTGGCAGTTCAAACCATAAAACCCGTTTTCCTGTTCCGGGGAAACGGGTTTTCAGTATTTTAGACATTACTTTTATATCCTACAGGCCGCCCGCGCACCTTCCAGCACTGCCTCTTCACAGCTGCGTGCCATCAGGCAGTCACCAATCGTAATCACTTCTCCGGAATATTCCCTCAACGCATCTTCCAGTGTGGTATCAGGCTGGTGGCCCTGTGCTAAAACCAGCGTATCAACCTGTTCCGCAATAATTGCTGCCCCGCTGACGGTATGCTGCAGGTAAACGCTGTCTGTATCCCGACCGTATAGCCGGGTATAAGGAATGACCTCGACCCCCAGCTCGTGCAAACGGGCCGCATTGGTATCACGGACATAGGATTGCAGTGTTTCTCCGGCAAACAAACCGTTCACCGCTAATCTTACCCGATGACCATTTTCCGCCAGAAGTTCAGCCAGCCCCATGCCAATCCAGTCACCTTTCCAGTCAGCGACCAATACGGAATGCCCGACATCCACTTGGTTCTGCAAGATTTCCCAGGCATTACAGACCTGACCGTCGCCGTCATAGTGAAAGTCATTAGGCCATAACGGAGTGGCGCCGGTTGCCAGAATCACAATATCAGCCTGCTGCTCATGAAGAAACTCTGCATGAACTGTCTGACCGGTGAGAATAGTGGCGCCGGATTGCTCCAGCTCGCGACTCAAATTCGTAATAATGCCGCCAAATTCAGCGCGGTTGGGGAGCAGCTGTGCTAAACGCGCTTGTCCGCCCAGCTGTTTGTCCGCTTCATACAGCGTCACCCGGTGACCACGACTGGCAGCGACCGCTGCGGCTTTCATGCCACCGGGGCCACCGCCCACAACAATAACTTTGCGGGCATCGTCAACCTTGCTGTGTGAACCGGCAAACTCCAATTCACGTCCGGATTCGGGGTGCTGGATACAGGAGATCGCATGCCCTTTATGGAAATGACCGATACAGGCCTGATTACAGCCAATACAGGCACGAATATTTTCCGGTTCTGTCTGTGCTTTCACTGGCATTAAGGGATCACAGATCATTGCCCGTGTCATGCCACACATATCTGCTGCACCAGCGGCAATAAATTTTTCAGCCTCCTGTGGTTGATTGATGCGCCCGGTCACAATCACCGGTATATCGACGTTCTGCTTCACAACCGTGGAAAATGGCGTGATATAACCGGGTTCGATGTACATTGGCGGCACAATATGTACGGCTCCCCCCAGCGTTGCTGAAGTGCCATCAACCAGTGAGACATAATCGATTTTATCAGCCAGAGCTGTTATAGCCTGCAGAGCAACAGTTTCACCGGCACCGTTTTCATAGTGTTCATTGCCCGAAATGCGCAGACCAACAATAAAATCATCGCCGGTAGCAGCCCGGGTGCGGGTAATAGCCTCACTCAGAAAACGGCGGCGGTTCTCATCATTTCCTCCCCATTGATCATTGCGGCGATTAACCGAGGGGCTCAGAAACTGAGCGGGCAGATAACCATGGCTGGCCACAATTTCCACTCCATCGACTCCAGCCTGTTCCAGTCGTATGGCAGCCTGCGCATAACCATCAAGAATCGTTTCAATCATTGTTTCCGGCAGGGCGCGGGGGATCACATGAAAGCGCTCAGCCGGAGAGACGGAAGGCGCCCAGGCTACCGGCGCAGTGCCATCCAGGCTTTCCGTCATTTCCCGCCCCGGATGGAAGAGTTGCACAAAAATCTTTGCGCCTTCCGCGTGTACGGCTGCTGCCAGTTGGCGAAAACCGGGAATACAGTGATCATCAGTTCCCATTAACACGTGGTTGGTATAACGCGCACTGTCGTGAACGCCGGTTACCTGAACCACAATCAGCCCGACCCCGCCTGCTGCGCGGGCCTGATGATAAGCAATCAAACGCTCGTTAACCGTGCCATCAACAGGCATAGTTGTGTCATGACCAGTGGAGACAATACGATTACGAATTTCCAGCTTGCGTATGCTTAACGGGGTAAACAGGTTAGGGAAGGTGGTAGGCATAATGGCATTCCTGATTATTGCTGTGCTGATTACACCTTATCTTCTGTCAGTACGGAGTGGAAATAAAGCGTGCGCTTGCAAAAAAGTGTTTGTCTTATCAGCAGGACATTAAACATGCACACTGGAATCACTGGCCAGTGGCAACAGTGATTCATAAAGCTGTAATGCTAAATCCCGGACGTGCGGACGTTCCTGCCAGTCATCCCGGGCAAACATACATAAATTCACATTGACCGCTGGTTCATAGGGCAGTACGACAACCTGATCATCCGGTGACAATACCAGAGGGTCAACCAGCGCTACACCAGCCCCGGTTTCCACCATGGTCACAATCGCACGTTGCGTACTGACTTTGATCATACCTCTTTGTGGGTCGCTGTTGCCTCCTACGCCTGCTGCTTCCAATGCGACCCGGAGCGGGCTGCCTTCGGTCAGCATAATCTGGCGGTATTGTTTCAGCTCGCTGTCATGAACCACTGATAAATTCGCCAGAGGGTGATTGGGTGAGGCAATGCATACAACCCGCATAGAAATGGTGGCAAACGTGGTAATACCCGGTTCGTTTACGCCGCCAATGGCGACCGCAATATCAAGGTCACCGTGTAAAACATGTTCAACCAGGCGTGGTTTTTTATGGCTTTCCAGGGCCAGAGACAGGGGAGTATGCTGTGCGGAAAAACGGGCGATACAACGGGCAATTTCACCATGAATAAAAGGTGTCAACACTCCCACAGCCAATTCACCCGGCTCGCCACGCTGCAGGGCTGTAGCCACCGAGTTCGCGCGCTTTAATGCCGCCAACACACGCTGACCTTCTGCTGCCAGACGGTGCCCATCAGGTGTTGCCACCAACCCACGGCCCATACGCTCAAACAGGGTAATTCCCAGATCAGTCTGCAACTCCTTAATCGTCTGGCTAACTGCAGATTGCCCGAGATGCAGTAATTGTCCGGCCTGTGTTGCCGAACCGGTTTCGGCAACTGCGACCAGAACTTTAAGTTTGCGTAGTGTCAGTGTTTCCATTGCCCATCACCTATATGAATAATATTAGGAATCATAATGAATTAATGTTTAATTATCATTTTTATCGTTACCACTATCTCTATATGCTTATCTCCGTTGTACCACCACCAAAAGAAAAGGAATGATATGAAAACACATGCACAGGTCGCGGTGATCGGCGGCGGTTTGATTGGTTGCAGCATTCTTTACCATCTCACTAAACTGGGCTGGAAAGACGTTGTCCTGCTGGAGCGCAGTGAGCTGACTGCCGGATCGACCTGGCATGCAGCAGCTAATACTCATGGTCTGCACGATAATAATAATATTTCCCGCCTGCAGTATTACACCATGAAGTTATACCAACAGCTGGAAGAAGAAACAGGGCAGGGCTGCGGTATTATCACCACCGGCTCAATGTATCTTGCACAGACAGTGGAGCGTGAGCACCAGCTGCGGATTCAGGCTGCGAAAGCTAAATATTTCAATGTCGATTTTTATGAAATCTCCCGGCAAGAGGCTAAAGAACTAAATCCGCTGGTTAATTTCGATGATATTCGCTGCATTATGTTTGAGCCGGATGGCGGGAGTGTTGACCCTTCCGGGGTAACACACGCTTATGCCAGAGGAGCGAAAAACAACGGGGCGGAAATTTACCGTCATACACCGGTCATTGAAACTAATCAGCGGGCTGATGGTGGCTGGGAGGTAGTGACCGATAAAGGCACTATCCATGCTGACGTAGTGGTGAACGCCGCAGGGCTATGGGGCAGGGAAGTCGCTAAACTGGCTGGCTTTGAACTGCCTTTGATGACGATGGAACATCAGTATTTTGTGACCGAGACCATTCCGGAAATTGAGGCACTGGGACGACGTTTACCTTCGGTTGCAGATCGTGATGGTGAATATTATATGCGTCAGGAAGGCCATGGCCTGTTAGTCGGTGCGTATGAAAAAGACGGGCGTTTCTGGGCCGAAGAGGGGACTCCACTGGAATTTGGCCATGAGTTACTACCGGACGATCTTGACCGGATTACTGACAATATTATGCGGGCCTGTGACCGGGTTGAAGCGCTGGCAGAAGCCGGTGTTAAGCGGGTGATCAACGGCCCGATGATCTGGTCACCGGACAGTTCTGCGTTATTTGGCCCGGTGCCGGAATTACAGAACTATTACTGCTGCAACGGTATTATCCCGGGGTTCAGTCAGTCCGGCGGGCTGGGCAGTCTGTTAGCACAGTGGATTGTGGAAGGGGAGACGGAGCTGGATTTATTTGCCTGGGATATGGCCAGGTATGGTGACTGGGCGGATAAATCGTTTACCAAGGCACGGGCGCTGGACTGTTATTCCCACCGTTTTAAAATCCACTTTCCTTATGAAGAACGTGAAGCAGGGCGGCCAATCGCAAACCGCACCCGCCCGGTGTATGAGCGGCAAAAAGCACTGGGAGCAGTGTTTGGTCTCAATTATGGCTGGGAACATCCCTTATGGTATGCCGGAGCAGGAAATACGGTAGAAGAGACTTATGGTTTCGAACGTCAGAATTGCTTTGAGTATATTGCTAAAGAATGTATCGGTTTACGTGAACATGCCGGATTGCTGGATGTTTCCAATTTCGGGAAATATGAAATTAAAGGCGCTGGTGCAGGGGACTGGCTGGATAAAGTGGTTGCTAATAAGGTACCGCGTGAAAACGGACGAAGTTGTCTGGCACCCTTATTAGGAAAACGAGGTGGAATTGCCGGGGATTTTACAATCACTCAGCTGGACGAAGATCATTACTGGATGGTCGGTTCGGGTATGGCTGAGCGTTACCATCAACGCTTCTTCAATTCTGTTCCGCGCCCGGACAGCGTGAGTTTTGACTGTAAAACGGTGGAGTGGACGGGCTTTAACCTCGCAGGGCCAAAAGCCAGGGATATTCTGGCAACGCTGACCGATGAAGCTTTAGACAACGAATCTTTCCGGTTTATGCGTTCACGCCGGATGAAAGTGGCTGGTATTGATGCAATTGTACTACGGGTATCATTCACCGGTGACTTAGGCTGGGAAATGTACGTTCCGGTTGAAAAACAATTGGAATTATATGATGCGCTACTGGCTGCCGGAGAACCACAGGGTATGGTGCCGGTGGGTGGGCGCTCATTATTATCACTACGATTGGAAAAGGGATATGGTAGCTGGGGTCGTGAGTACTCTCCCGAATGGTGGCCGCAGGAAGTGGGCCTGGATCGCCTGATTAAGCTGGATAAACCGGAATTTCTGGGACGCGAAGCTTACATTGCACTGAAGGATAACAAGCCACGCTTACAACTGGTTATGTTTTCGGTTGAAACCACTACAGCAGACGCAGCTGGCGGTGAGCCGATATTTACCTCTGATGGTGAAGCAGTAGGATATGTGACATCTGGTGCTTACGGCCACTCAGTTGGCGTCTCGCTGGCGCTGGGCTTTGTGCAAACTATACATTTACAGGAGGGGGCTGAGTTCGATATAGCGATTCTGGGGCAGCCTCACCGTGCAAAACTACTGAATAAGCCATTATTTGACCCTTCAGGTGAACGATTGCGCAGCTAAATAAGCATCTGCAGTTTATCCAAATAGTCATTGCCTGTGATGACTGCAAACGGGTAGCATTTAACAAATTGTAGTTTTTGTTGCCCGTTTTCTCCTTCAAGGCTCTTTAGTGAATACATTAATAAGACCTCGTAAACCACTGATTGCTTTTGTTATTTCACTTTTTCTCCCAGGGCTTGGGCAGCTTTATAATGGTAGTTTAAACAAAGCCAGCTGGTTTTTTATGGCTTTTGTGTTTTCCAGTATTGTGATAGCGGCAGCAGCAGCCCTGTACTTACCACCAAAATGGACAGTACCGGTAATGCTGGCCAGTGCATTTCTCAGCGCTTTTATTTGGGTTTACAGCCTGTTGGAAGCAACTTTTGATGCAAAACATAAGAAGCAGTACCAGCCATTTAACTGGCAGGGCGGGGGGGTTTACCTTTTAGTTTTTGTTGCGCTGTTCTTCGTGTTTTTACCATTGGCCTCACAATATATCAAAGATCATTTAGTTGAAGCATACCGTATTCCTTCTGCAAGCATGGAACCGACCTTAGTAGCCGGGGATTTCATTTTTGCTGACAAACGTTATAACTGCCCGGGATGTCAAAATAAGGTAGAGCGGGGTGATGTGGTGGTTTTTACCTATCCAAATAACAGAAATACGAATTATATCAAGCGGATAATTGGCTTACCGGGAGACAGGGTTCAAATTAACGGTGAAACCCTTAAAATTAATGGAAAAACTATTTCTAAAGTTATCCAGCAACAGGATGGAATGAATGTAATTGAAGAAAGAAACGTTGATGGCCGCTGGATTGTTGTCTGGAAAAAAATTAAGAATAAAGTCAAAGCGCCTGTTTACGATATCAAGGTACCACCCGGACATGTCTTTGTGTTAGGTGATAATCGTAATGCCAGTAACGATTCACGTTTCTTTGATACTGTACCGCTGGCTGATATTAAAGGCAAAGCTCGACAGATCTGGTTGTCGTATAACCGTAAGCTTGGTGGCTTGCGGATGGATAGAGCTGGCAAGTTTATTCAATAGATCAAAATAGAGCACATAGGTAGTGCATGCTTAAGAGGGAATAGGCTTATGAATATTTAATTTAACATAATATACATTATGCGCATATAAGGCGTAAAAAAACTGCGCTAAAACCTTTCGACTTTAACGCAGTTTACATCATAATTATACATACCCAACCTAATCATCCATTGGCACAACAACTTGTGTGTTGTTCCTGACAAGAAAATTACGTGTTCTCACTACGGTTTTGTCATCTGACGTTAACCGGGCAACAACTTTATATTTTCCAGGTGGGATATTGACGTGTGTTGAGTGTTTCCTGGCGGTTTCTACTGTTTCTGTGCCATTCCTTAGCACTGTCCATTCCACACTTTCCATTGCCGGGCCATCATCAATTGTTGCAATGAGATTAACCCGGAAGTTTTCTCCTGCAGCGATGCTAGAAAACGGCAATGCAAAAGCAACCAGAAATACACAGGCGCCAGCCTGTAGCAGCTTTATAGGGTTTAACATACTTGCCTCCATGCAAATGAGCGCTTTTTTGTTCAGCAAATGGGGTTCAATAGCTATGACCAAACTTTAATCGTTCAGTTCCAATTAATTTTAGGATATTTTAGACAAAAATGCGCGCGTAAAGTTGCTTTTCTAAAAATAGAAAACAGGCAACTTCAGCTTATAGAAGATGGTTTTGCTATGGCTGATACAGCAAAGTGCTCTGAGAGGCGTTTATTGTGGTGAGGGAGGAAAAGTCAATAATTTGGAAAAGCAGGTGCCTGCAGCATCTGATCGCCGATCAGGCTTTCAAAATATTGCTGGATTTTGCCCTGATGTTCACCATGGAATTGAATGCCGACCCCTTTCATCAGACCCCGCTGTGCTCCAACAGGTGTTATCCATACGACTTTTCCGGGCACGGAGGCTTTCTGTTTTTCAGATAGCAGATCTACCTGCACAACAACCGTATCATTGAAGTCAAAATCATCATTGGTAGGTACAAAAATACCACCGCCTTCCAACATCGGCATGTAATGATTATGTATTTCCGCCTTATCGGATAACACCAGATACAATTTTCCTGGTTCCATAATACCTCGGATTATTTTTATTTATTTTTCCATAACGATAACATATTTTCAGCAAACAATTGCGCGTTGAGCGGATGAGCGGCCAGCGCCTTAAGTTGCATTAGGCCATCACTTAGTTGCCACAAGTCTCTGGAAGCCATCAACTGAGCAAGCTGGTTGTTTAACTCCTGATCGGCTTCCTGAGCCGGAATAATACCTGTAACACGTTCACGCAACATATTCTGTGCCAGTGTAATCTGCCAGTCGATTAATTGGCGCTTGTCTTGTTTGCTCCAGTCCATAGAAATAGTGGCAAAAGCAACCTGCCCTGTTAGCAAATCCAGCAACTGTTTCATCCAGAGATGGTGTTTCTCCGCTAA
>JBMZDK010000169.1:0-9097 GCA_049614265.1 Thiolinea sp. | reverse complement strand
TTCGCCACATCCGTGCCTGCCAAAGCCAATACAATGCAAATCACTCTACAACAGGCGGGCTTCAAAGCGCTGATCAAGTCTTTTAAGGATAATGAGAAAACCATATACCGGGTGCGAACCGGCCCCTATCGCAATAAAAATGAAGCCGTCACTGCCCAGCAGAAAATGCAATCCACACTGCAGGAAAATGCGAGTGCACAAAACAGTATTATCATCACCAGTACTGTGGCCTGCGATGCGGTTTTCCCTGCAAATCAGGCTCAGAGCACCATTTCACAAGGTAATGCCGACAAAGCTTCGGTAAATGAGACACCGCGCAATACGCAGAGTACTGCCACACCACTCAACCGCACCAGCGCACGTTTTAATGCTTACAAAGCACCGGCAAGACACACAGGTAAACACCATCCACTGGTGGTGGACGAATTCAGTCAGATGTTCAAAACCCGGTTACAGGATGCACTGAAAAACAACAAGCCGGGCTTTGCCGGGCACTACATTGTGTCAGGCTGGGGTTGTGGCACAGGCTGTTATACCGGTGCAGTTATCGATGTAAAAACCGGCATCGCTACTCCCTTCCCTGTCTCGATGACCTCGGTGTTCCCGCTTAAGCCTGAATTTAAACAGGAAGACGGACAAGCACACATCTATCGCCTGGACAGCCGCCTGATGGTATTTGCCGGGCATCTGGGGAATCCGGCACGGGGCGATGGCACTGACAGTGTTGAACTCTATGAATTTAAAAACGGCAATTTTATCTTTATAGAATCCAGGCCTTACGGTCGCAGCCCAAAAAATTGACAGACCGCTTACCAGACAGCTGGCAGTACATAACTTTCAGGTATGTCCTCCAGCTACGCCAGAGGGCATAGACGCTAAAAGACCTGATAAATCTGCTCGCACACTTACGGTATACTCTGATGAACCGGCTTATCCAGATCCACAAACAGGAGGTGTCTAATGGGGAAACTGCCTGATATTACGCAGTTTGAACTCGCTCAGCTACCCGCTGATTTCTATGAGAACCCTTATCCGTATTATCAGGCACTGCGCGAGCGTGAACCGGTGAAACGTCTGGCCGACGGCAGTTACCTGCTGACACGCTATGCGGATGTTCAGTACGTCTACAAACACCCCGCCCTGTTCAGCTCCGACAAAAAACGCGAGTTTTACCCTAAATACGGCGACTCACCGCTATACGAGCATCACACAACCAGCCTGGTATTCAACGATCCTCCTTTACATAGCCGGGTACGCCGCTTAATCGCCGGGGCCATGCACCCACGGGCACTGGCCGGAATGGAAGCCGGATTAATCGAGTGTGTGGATGGTTTGCTGGAGGCAATGAGCGGGCGACAGCAGGTGGATCTGATTGAAGATTTTGCCATGCGTATTCCGATTGAAATTATCGGCAATATGCTGGGGATTCCACATGATGAACGCGGCCCGCTGCGTGACTGGTCGCTGGCTATTCTGGGGGCGTTGGAGCCACAGATTTCGGATGAAGCCTTCCGGCAAGGTAATCAGGCAGTCACTGACTTTCTGGCTCATCTGGAAGATTTAATTGCGCGACGGCGTGCCGAACCGGGCGACCCGGAACAGGATGTCTTAACGCGGTTATTATTAGGGGAAGCAGGTGATGTGCTGACACACAATGAACTGCTGCATAACTGTATTTTCCTGCTCAATGCCGGTCATGAAACCACCACCAATCTGATTGGTAATGCACTACATGCCCTGCAACAACACCCCGGAGCGTTAGCACAGTTACTGACACAACCGGAATTAATGCACTCAGCAGTAGACGAGTTTCTGCGTTTTGAAAGCTCGAATCAGCTGGGTAATCGCATCAGCATCGAAGAAACCGAGGTCGGCGGGGTGATACTACCGGCGAATACACGTATCCACCTGGTGATTGGTGCCGCAAATCGCGACCCGGAACAGTTTACGCAACCGGATGCGTTAATTCCGGATCGTAAGCCCAACCGACACCTGGCATTTGGCTCCGGCATTCACCAGTGTGTCGGGCTTAATCTGGCGCGCATGGAAGGTCGTATTGCTATTGGGCATTTTTTACAGCGCTACCCGGATTACCAGCTAACGGGGAAAGCCGTGCGGGGCGGGCGGGCAAGATTTCGCGGCTTCTTACAACTCCCCTGTCAGCTCACTGGCACACCGGGCATTTAGCAGTCAAATGGCTAAATGCGTACGTGACAGATTTAGACGATGTGCTGCCCTCTGCTCCGATCGCTGGACGGGCTTTACATCACTCATAAGCCATCATGCCGAATGCTGTTCCTAAAGCAGTTGCGGCGGTTTTACAGGCCAAAGGATTATCAAAAGGCGGTTCTTTTAAATTCACCACAATACCAACAGCCCGCATCCGGTCACCGGCATTTTCGATGGCTTTAGCTTTCGCCAGCGCTTTGAAGAATGGTGGCTTACATTTTTCCAACATCACCTCAGCTGCATTTTTATCTTTATCAAAGGCATCACGGTATTCCTGCTCATCCAGGTATTGCGCCTTCTGTATAAACTGACAGGTTTGATAATCGTAAGCCTTTTTGCACCCGCCCGGAGTGGATAGCAAAACAAACCGCTCTTTTTCCGTCATCCGGCCACCGCCGTTGCGAAAACCGGCAACTGCCGCTTCCGCATCCAGTTTCTTCCGGACTGCAATAGCCTGCCTCAACTTAGCGCAGGCAGAACCACCGGCACCCAGTACCGGATGCGGTGTCTTGTCACAGTTTTGCTTTTTCGCCTGCAACACCGCCATGGTATTACCCGCCGCCATTTTTGCTGCTGCTTCCTTCATTGCCTTGCGCGCCGCTTTTTGCATCTTATAAGCTTTCTCAGCGTTAGCGGCTTCGTCTTCCCTGATTTTCTTTTGTGCTTGTTTTGCTGCGACACAGGCCGGGTTGTTTTTAGCCGCTTTCACATCAGCAAGATTACCCTGGGTCTTTGCTTTCCATATTTGTATATTGCAAATGTCCAACTGCTCCGGAATATCATCAGGGTTCTTCAGGAAATAGTTCACATCGTAAGGATTGCCATAGCTAATGGCAGGTAGCAAAACTAATAACAGGGAAATAAGACAAACAGGGGGCAGAAAATATTTCATTACATTCTCGTTCACAGCATCCATGACAATGAGGTATTTTACAGTGAATCACCAGAATCATCCGCCAATAAACCCACGATTCCCTTCTTTTTGAGGCATACCACACATATTTTGGGTAAACTCATTGCCAAATAATCAGCACATCAAGAGAAATTATGCTGGCAACACCACTACCATCAGTTTTCCGGGCAATTGTTCTGTTTTCATTTCTGGGTACCACTTTCAGCGGCTGCGCCAGCACTGCGAATACTGAAAACGCAAAGATCAGTAAGACCGCTGCACCCAAAGCTACAACAGCAACGCCTGACAAACAGCAGGCTCTGGTTTCAATGCCGACACAATGCAGGAAAGAAGTATTTATGCCCGCCTTGTTTCGGGAAACCAAAAAACGACTCAGGGTTTTCGAAGGCTCGCCAAAATTCACCAATGTTCCGGCGAACATTGAATGGACAGATACTAAGTTTCAAACCATGCCACCGCGCTTTCCGCAGGAAACGGTTCCGGCGGTGTATCGTGATGTTACAGAAGAAGTGGTTGTGCTAAGAAGCCGGACTGAAATCATTGGCAAACCGGCAACGTATAAAACGATCACAAAACCGGTCACTACGCACGAAGCACATAACAGCTGGAAAGCAGGCTGTATTAACCCTGATCCACGTCAGTGCCTTATACATACCCCCGCAAAAATTCAGGCACTTAAACAGGAAATCGTTGATATCCCTGCGCGTACCGTACAAGTAGAACGTCCTGCTGATAAGGTCGTCTTTCAACGTAAAGTACTGGTTTCTCAGGGTCAGGGCACCGGCGAACCCATTCCGGCAGAATATAAAACAGTAAAAGTCGGACGCGTGAGCGAGGTGTGGCGTGTGCTGGCTGATCACCAGCCTTCGCGATATGAAGATATTCCGGTACAGGTAAAAGTGCGTCCGGGCAGCCTGCGCCCAACAGCAGTGTTATGCGAAGACAAAACCAGCAGGAAAGATATCATTGCCATCCAGCGGCGCTTAGCCACTCAGGGATACCCGGTGACTGTCAGCGGCACCCTGGACGCACAAACGTTACGGGGTGTTCTGAAATTCCAGCAAGACAACCAGCTTGCCATTGGCGCTATCACTCTGGAAACACTGAGAAAACTGGGATTCAACTAATCCGCCTACCAGTTTTGATCCATGAGATAGCCTTGCTTGCACGACCAGGAACTTAGCCTTAGACTCTTAGCTCCTGAAATAAGTAACAAATCCGGAGTGGGACATGGCAACAGAGAACGGCATTCTTATTGGTAAAGGCGGCGGAGAAAAAATCTATCTCGCGCCCGGCTATGCAAACCGCCACGGATTAATTGCCGGTGCGACCGGTACCGGTAAAACTGTCTCTCTACAGGTGCTGGCTGAAGGCTTTTCCCGCATTGGCGTACCGGTATTTCTGGCTGATATCAAAGGTGACCTGACCGGAATCAGCGCCGCTGCCCGTCCCCATGAAAAAATTGACGAGCGCATCGAAAAAATCGGCATTGATGATTATGTTGCTGAAGGTTACCCCACTGTACTCTGGGATCTGACCGGAGAGAAAGGTCATCCGGTACGCGCGACCATTTCTGATATGGGGCCATTATTACTTGCCCGTCTGCTTGAGCTGAATGACACTCAGGAAGGCGTGCTCAATATTGCGTTTAAATTCGCTGATGATGAAGGCATGCTACTGCTGGATCTGAAAGATCTGCGCTCTATTCTTAAACACATCGGTGAAAACCGGAAAGAATTCCAGAACACCTATGGCAATGTCAGCTCGGCCTCTATTGGTGCGATTCAGCGCCGCCTGCTGGTATTAGAACAGCAGGGGGGCGAACAGTTTTTTGGTGAACCGGCGCTCGACTTATGGGATATGATGCGCACCGGTGCCAAGGGTCACGGCAACATTAATATACTCGCCGCTGACCAGTTAATGATGACGCCACGCTTATATGCGACTTTCCTGCTTTGGCTAATGTCGGAGTTGTTTGAAAACCTGCCTGAAGTCGGTGATCTTGATAAACCACGCATGGTGTTTTTCTTTGATGAAGCTCACCTGCTGTTTGATGATGCGCCGGATGTGTTGGTGGATAAAGTGGAACAAGTCGTCAAACTGATCCGCTCCAAAGGCGTTGGCATTTACTTCGTAACCCAAAATCCACTGGACATCCCGGATTCTGTGCTTGGTCAGCTCGGCAACCGGATTCAGCACGCCCTGCGTGCATTCACACCACGTGACCAGAAAGCAGTACGCGCCGCAGCTGACACCTTCCGTACCAACCCTGAGTTAGACACTCAGGAAACAATTACCAATATGGGTGTGGGCGAGGCACTGGTTTCCACACTTGAAGATGGCGGCATCCCCGGTATTGTCCAGCACACACTCATACGGCCACCACAATCACTGATTGGCCCGGCAGATCAGGGCGCACGTTCAGAACTGATGCGCAAAAGTCCGTTTGCCGGCAAATACGACAAGATGATTGATCGGGAGTCAGCCTATGAACTGCTAAAAGAGCGTGCGGAAAAAGCCGTTGAAGCGGCTTCAGCTGCCGAACGTTTTGCGCATATTGAAGCTAAAGCTGCAAAACCCCGCAAATCCGGTGGCGGGAGACAGCGGCAAAGCGTTGGTGAAGCACTATTAAAAAGTGTCGCCCGTTCAGTGGGCAGTCGTCTCGGTACACAGATAGTGCGCGGTGTACTCGGCTCCATTTTTCGTGGGCGATAATTCCGCGTTAAAACACATCCATTACTGCACAGCCGGATAAAAAGGTGTAAACTGACGCGATTATGCGTGATCTTCTGCGAAAAACGCATTTAGCAACGTGACAAGAGACCGCAGCAGCCAAAATCTGCTGTCAGTAGAGACCTGCGAGAGACAAAAGTGTCTGCAAATTAGCGTCTGATAGTTTTGCACGTTCACTGATCGCCAATCACCCAAACCACTCTTTACGGGAAAAGCTTGTAATGGATGTCCGGAAAATCAAAAAACTAATCGACTTACTCGAAGACAGCAATGTAGCTGAAATTGAAATCAAAGAAGGTGATGACTCTGTACGCATCAGTCGCACTTCTTCCGCTGCCGCCCCCATCATCACAGCAACAACAGCGGCACCTGCTGCTCCGGTTGCCGCTGCTGCCCCCGCCACACAGGCTCCTGCAGCTGAAGAGGACAGTGTTCCGAGCGGTCATGTGGTCGAAGCACCCATGGTCGGTACCTTTTACCGTGCTGCCTCTCCCGGTGCAAAATCTTTCGTTGAAGTTGGTCAGAGTGTGAAAACCGGCGATACGCTTTGCATTATAGAAGCCATGAAAATGCTGAATCAGATTCAGGCAGATACCAGCGGCACCATCAAGGCAGTGCTGGTTGAAAACGAGCAGCCCGTTGAATTTGGCCAACCCCTCATCATTATTGAATAAGCGGCGGTTTCACCATGCTGAAAAAAGTACTTATTGCCAACCGCGGTGAAATCGCATTGCGCATACTGCGTGCCTGCCGCGAAATGGGCATCAAGACCGTCGCGGTACACTCTACTGCTGACCGCGACCTGAAACACGTCCGCCTTGCAGATGAGTCAGTCTGCATCGGCCCGGCACGCTCCACCGACAGTTATCTGAATATTCCCGCACTCATCAGTGCTGCGGAAGTCACCAATGCAGATGCTATTCACCCCGGTTACGGCTTTTTGTCCGAAAACGCTGACTTCGCTGAACGGGTGGAATCCAGCGGCTTTGTGTTCATTGGCCCGCGTGCTGACACTATTCGCCTCATGGGTGACAAAATTTCCGCAAAAGCGGCGATGCAAAAGGCCAATGTGCCCTGCGTTCCCGGCTCGGGCGGCGCCATACCGGAAGATACCGAAGAATGTATGGCATTGGCGGAAAGCATTGGTTATCCCGTCATTATCAAAGCAACCGGTGGCGGTGGCGGGCGCGGCATGCGCGTTGTCAATCAGGCCAGCGAGCTACTCAGCTCCATTGAAATGACCCAGTCCGAAGCAAAAGCAGCCTTCGGTAATGATGTCGTATACATGGAAAAGTATCTCGGCACACCACGCCATATCGAATTTCAGGTATTGGCCGATGAGCATGGTAACGCCATTCACCTGTGTGAACGTGACTGCTCAATGCAGCGCCGCCATCAAAAGGTGGTGGAAGAAGCTCCAGCCCCCGGCCTCAGCGATGAAGCACGCCAGCAAATTGGTGAAGTTGTGGCTAATGCCTGCCGTGAGATTAATTACCGGGGTGCGGGAACTTTCGAATTCCTGTATGAGAACGGCTCGTTTTACTTCATTGAGATGAACACCCGTTTACAGGTCGAACATCCCGTTACTGAACTGATTACCGGCATTGATCTGGTAAAACAACAGTTGCTGGTTGCTGCCGGTGAACCACTACAAATCCGGCAGGAAGATATTCAACCGCAGGGCCATGCCATCGAATGCCGGATTAATGCCGAAGACCCGAATACCTTTGCGCCTTCTCCCGGTGAAATTACCCGCTATCACGTGCCCGGCGGGCTTGGTGTACGGGTCGATTCCCATATTTATGCCGGTTATAAAGTCCCGCCCTATTACGACTCCATGATCGGTAAGCTGATTGTGCATGGTGAAGACCGGGAGACAGCAATCAATCGCATGAACGGCGCACTCACCGAAATGGTTATCGAAGGTATCAAAACCAATATCCCGCTTCAGCGACGGATTATGACCGACACTGAGTTCCGCAAAGGGGGCACTGATATCCATTATCTCGAAAAGAAACTGGGCATCCAATGACCTGGCAACAAATCCTCTGCCACACGACAGCAGAGCATCAGGAAGCCATCAGTGAGCTGCTGGAAAACGCCGGAGCAGCCTCTGTTACTTTTCAGGATGCAGCAGATCAACCGGTACTGGAACCGCTACCGGGCGAAACACCGCTTTGGGATCAACTGATTATTATTGGTTTATTCCCGCGTGATGAAGACCTGACACAACTGCTGTTATTACTGGAATTGCAGAAAGGTGATTGGGGTATCAGCGATATCAAGCTGGAGCAGCTGGAAGATCGTCCCTGGGTTCGCGAATGGATGGATAATTTCCACCCCATGCAATTTGGCAAACGGCTCTGGATTTACCCCAGCTGGACAGAAGCACCGGACGATGCCAGTGTCAAAATCCTGCTTGATCCAGGACTGGCCTTTGGTACCGGTAATCACCCTACAACGGCTTTGTGCCTGGAATGGCTGGACGGTGAAGACCTGAGTGGCAAAACAGTACTCGATTACGGCTGTGGCAGTGGCATTCTGGCGATCGCAGCAGCAAAACTGGGTGCCGCCCATGTCATGGCAACCGATATTGATCCACAGGCGCTGGAAGCCACGCTGGAAAATTGCCGGCGCAATGCTATTCCTGAAGGCCAGGTCACAACGCTAATGCCGGAAGAACTACCGGCAGGCACCTATGATGTTGTTGTCGCCAATATTCTGGCCGGGCCACTGGTGACACTCGCTCCGACAGTGCTCTCACACCTGAAACCGGGTGGCCGACTGGCATTATCCGGCATTCTGAATGAGCAAAGCGAAATGATCGAGGCCGCTTATTCCCCTGCGCTAACGGATTACAGTATCAGCTCACAGGAAGACTGGATCAGACTAGGTGGCACTGCACTGGCTTAGTCAATCCCCCCTCATCTTTCCACCATTGATCTATTATGCAGCAGGGTATCGCTCTGCTGCATATTAGTATTCAGCTACCTTTCCTGAACGCCCACCGAACAGTCCATTGCGCATAATTTGCACCATAACCCGCTCATCTGCAAAACATGCTTACTTTGGCGTCATATCGTACGATTAACGGCTGTATTTTGTGCATCATTTGCATGTGTAGAATAAAATATAACGACTACAATAATATAACCCAATCATTATCAGAACGAGCTAGATGTATACTCAGTGTAGCCATTGCAAAGCTGTTTTCAGGGTCAC
>JBMZDK010000168.1:0-9163 GCA_049614265.1 Thiolinea sp. | reverse complement strand
TTCCTTTCTCAGTGCATTGAGGAAGGGTTCTTGTAACGTGTGCCCTTTCGACATGGTTATCTCCTAAAGTCTTTATATTGGGGTTGTGGTTATAATTGGGTATAACGTTATCCGGTCTGTTGGTTTTGCTGTGACCGTTTATAAAGCCTACCAGTTAAAATTGTTGATAAAAATACCTATCGTCGGACACGTCCATTTATCCGTGAATAAACGTTAAAATGTTATCTATGGCCGATGAAAGGCTGTAGTTTTCCGCATCATACCGACTAATTGCCTGTTCTGAACGTAACCACGTCATCTGGCGTTTAGCAAGCTGCCTTGTTGCCACGATAGCACGATTGCGCATCATATTGTAGTCTATTTTTCCATCTAAATGCTCCCAAACCTGCCTGTAGCCTACCGCTCTGATGGCAGGCATGCTAAGTGACAGGTCGCCACGCTGGTAAAGGGTTTGAACCTCTTCCAGGAAACCCTGTTTCAGCATTAAATCGAAGCGCATTTCAATGCGTTGATGAAGCCAGCTGCGATTTTCCGGGATCAGAGCGATTTTATGTAACTGGTAGGGGCATGCTTCGTAACGCGCTGCTTTTTGCAGGTAGGTGAGCGATTTTCCGGTTAGCTCATAAACTTCCAGTGCACGTTGCAATCTTTGCGGGTCATTGGGGTGAATGCGTTCTGCTGCTTCCGGGTCTATTTGTTGCAGGCGTTCGTGTAGTGCTGCCCACCCCTTTTGCTCTGCTTCAGCTTCCAGTTGCGCCCGGATTTCCGGGTTTGCAGCAGGAAGATCAGATAGCCCATATTCCAGAGCGCGAAAATACAGCATAGTACCGCCAACCAGTAAGGGAATACCGCCGTGTGCCGTGATATCTGCCATTTCCCGCAGCGCGTCTGCTCTAAAGTCTGCTGCAGAGTAGGCTTCAGATGGATCAAGAAAGTCAATCAGGCGGTGAGGGGCCTGTGCCAGTGTTTGTGCGTCCGGCTTAGCTGTGCCGATATTCATGTCTTTATAGACCAGGGCAGAGTCAACACTGATAATTTCGACAGGCAGATGTTTGCGTGCTTCAACAGCTAAATCGGTTTTGCCACTGGCTGTCGGCCCCATAACACAGATGGCTTTGAGCTGTTTTGATGGCTGCCTGTTACTCATTGGCCGCGCATAAACAGTTTATCGATTTGATTCAGACTCATCTGAGTCCAGGTCGGGCGTCCATGATTGCACTGACCACTGCGTTCTGTGCGCTCCATATCACGCAGCAGGGTGTTCATTTCCGGAATTGTCAACCGGCGATTAGCGCGTACAGAACCGTGACAGGCCATTGTGGATAGAATCTCATTCATTGCCTGCTGAATGCGCTGGCTTTCGCCATGCGCAATTAAATCGGCCAGTACATCACGTACGAGAACTTCGGTGTTCGAGTCTTTGAGCAGGCTGGGTACGGCACGAATTGCCAGTTTTTCCATTCCCATGCGCCCAATATCAAAACCCAGATCAGAAAAAGTCTGCGTATGCTGCTCGGCGTAATCTGCTTCTTTGCGGCTTACATTAATACTTTGAGGAACCAGCAGTGGTTGTGAGCGGATGGCATCAGCCTGCATGCTTTGCTTGAGCTGTTCGTAGGTGATGCGTTCATGGGCAGCATGCATATCAACTACGATAAGCCCATGCTCATTTTGAGCAAGAATATAGATGCCGTGGAGCTGTGCAATGGCAAAGCCCAAAGGGGGGATGTCAGAGTCAGTTTCAATCGTATTCAGAGAGCTGTCATTCCCGGTTCCCTGTGTAATCGGAGGTGTTGTAACACCAGGCAGGGTCGGTAGTGGTTTTGCCCCGGTAATGTTGCTTTCAGTGCTGGAGGGCTCAAGAGGTTGGTACAGCTTGCCATACAGAGCTGTAGATTCGCGTACCGGTATATTTAGTCGTTGTTGATGTTGGTAATTATGGCCGACGGGTGTGTGTTGAAAGTAACTGCCTTTTCTGTTGCCCGGGGTGGTAGGCGTATTCTCCGGGTCATCAGTTGTGGATGTTAATTGATGGTTGCTAGCCACATTGCCGGGTGTTGAGTGATCTGGCAGGTGGGTGGGAGCAGTGTCATCACCAGGGCGCAGATCGGCCAGTGCTTTATGCAGTGTTCGAAACAGGAAGTCATGCGCCAAACGTCCTTCACGGAAGCGTACTTCCTGTTTGGTTGGGTGAGCGTTGACATCTACCAGCTGCGGGTCAAGCTCCAGATAAAGCACATAAGCCGGGTGACGGCCATGATACAGTACGTCCTGATAAGCTTGACGTACAGCATGTGTAATCAGGCGGTCACGTACATTGCGCCCATTGACGTAAAAGTATTGTAAGTCAGCTTGTGAGCGCGAAAACGTTGGCAGACCAACCCAGCCCCACAAACGCAAGCCTGCCGTTTCATAGTCAAGATAATGGCTGTTTTCGACGAAGTTACTGCCGCAAATTTCCGCTAAGCGCCGTTCTGATTCAAAACGGTCATTTGCACTGCGCAAGTGCATAATCACTTTTTGATTATGGCGTAGATTAATTGCAACATCGAAGCGGCTCAGTGCAATTTTGCGCACGATATCTTCGATATGACGGAACTCGGTTTTTTCGGTTTTGAGGAATTTACGGCGGGCTGGTGTGTTGAAAAACAGATCGCGAACTTCTATCGTTGTACCTGTGGTATGCGCACTGGGTTCCGGTGCGGATAGTTGCTGGTGATCAGCTTGCAGTATCCAGCCCTGGTCATCATTCTGGCATTGTGAATCCAGGCTCAGGCGCGAAACAGAGGCTATGCTGGGTAGAGCTTCGCCGCGAAAGCCAAGACTGCGCACCTGCTCAAGGTCATCCAGACTGCTAATCTTGCTGGTAGCATGGCGACTTAAGGCCAGCGCCAGTTCTTCTCTGGGGATGCCGCAACCGTTGTCACGGATACGGATGCGTTTAACACCACCCTGTTCAATGTCAATGTCAATTTGGCTGGAGCCGGCATCAACCGCGTTTTCCAGTAGCTCCTTGACTACGGAAGCAGGGCGTTCGACCACCTCACCAGCCGCAATCTGGTTAATGAGGTGATCGGGTAGTTGTTGTATCGCCATTCAGAAGTAATTTGCTGGTTACTCAGATACTGCTGGGTTTCGTTTCGCTATCAATCTTGTGCACAGCATTGCTGCTGGTTGTGTGATTTTTTAGCGGTGTACTTTTGTCAGCTTTTAAAGCTGGCTTCTTGTTCATCAAATCCTTAGAGCGGTCGGAATTGATACCGTAGCGGGCCAGAATAGAAGGCTGTTTTTCAGCAGCTTCTGCACGATCAATCACTATCTGATAACCATCATCGGCTTCCAGAACAATAAAATCTGAGTCAGAAGCCTGCAACTTATCAAAGAACTCGTTAAAGTCGGCAAAATGCTCGCCATTAATGGTGTCAATGACCAGGCCTTTGTCATGATGATGATCTTTATTAATATCAGCTGGCAAAACTTTGGTCATAATGACAACTTCGCGGCGACTTTTGCCCGGTGGATCCATAGCCATAGCAGCCAGCGAAGAGGGTACTGGATCCATGCTATCCAGTACATCCTGATTTAGCGGCATGAAAACAAAACCGCCATAGATGAAGTAGGTCGGTTGCTTATCGTACTGATTGGGTTTGATTAGCAGGTAATCTTTGCCGGGCTTATCCAGAGTAATGGCGACATTCATTTTTTTTCCATCACGGATAACATCCAGTTTGAGCTGTTCGCCAAGCTGATGGAGGTCAATATAATGGGTATAGTCAATATATTCACCGGGGCGAAATTCCACAGTACCGTTATTTTCAATCGCATAACCATCAATGTTAGTAATAATATCGCCAACCTTCATGATGTTTTCTGATGGTGCATTGGTGTACACCTTATGCACTAAAATACCGGTTTGCTCTTCATCAAGGCCGTATTTACGCCGCATAGCCGGGTTTTCCAATGATTGAACTAGGAAACCAGGGAAACCAAAGCCGTCTTGCTTGCCATCTTCAACATCTTTCAGGAAATGGCGCAAAATTGGTGTTGGTATCATGTAGCCAATGTTTTCTGTGAAGAAGCCGGATTGCATGGCAACACCAACCACCTTGCCATTGGATATAACCGGGCCGCCGCTATTACCAAAGTTAATTGCGGCATCTACCTGAACTGCAATCAGGTTTTCATTGGTGTGGGCATAATTTTGTTTTTCGATTCTTGATACAACGCCACGGGTAACACTTAGTGTTGTGCCGCCAATCGGAAAGCCATACACCTCAACTTCCTGTTGAGTTTCAGGCAATTCGCCTAATTCCAGTGGTTTAACATCTTTATATAAACCTGTTTCCTTGGTGCGTAATAAAGCCAGATCAGCTTCATGTGAAATATAGAGTACTTCAGCTTCGTGGCGTTTGGTTTCACCATGGCGTTGTAATTCGATGAATGTTGCATCGGCTGCGACATGTGCATTTGTCAATACCAGGCCGCCCTGTATGATCAGGCCGGAACCGGTGCCTTTTTGGGTATTGGAATTCCAGGGCGATAGCGTGCTGTAGGCGTGCTTGACGACATAAACATGAACAACGGCATCTTTTAGAGCTTCTCTGGCATCTTTGGCAGTCTCCGCTTCAGCGGTAGTTTGTGCTGTAGTGCTTTCAGCCAGAAGAACAGGAGATATGAATAACCCTGATAGAACACATGCTATGCCGATGTAGTATTTCACTTTTGTCATTTAACAATCCTGAGTGGCGTGGGTTGCGGGTAATATTTATTAAGGTCTGCCCTATTTTTAGCTGGGCTCTGATTTATTTGGCATGAAAATAGCCATGCTGTTAGTTAACCTATCGGTTTTTGGCTGAAAACTTGGTATTCTTCGCCGATTATGCGACTGAGTCAAAAACAGTAATAGGATAGCACGATGACAGATTATAAGCATACGCTTAATTTGCCAACAACGGCTTTCCCCATGCGGGGAAATCTGGCTAAACGCGAGCCGGGAATGTTGGAAGATTGGCAGGAGCGCCGGTTGTATGAGCGTTTGCGTGAAAAAGCTAAAGGCCGCCCGAAATTTGTTCTGCACGATGGGCCTCCCTATGCTAACGGGCCAATCCATATTGGTCATGCGGTTAATAAAATTATCAAGGATGTCATTGTAAAAAGTAAGACAATGGCTGGTTTTGATGCGCCTTATGTGCCGGGCTGGGATTGCCATGGCCTGCCGATCGAGAAAAAAGTCGAAGATATGGTTGGGCGTGTTGGTGATAAAGTTGATGCCAATGAATTTCGTCGTATTTGCCGTGAATACGCTACAGAACAAATTGAATTACAACGCAAAGATTTTAAGCGCCTCGGTGTTTTAGGCAGTTGGGATGATCCTTACCTGACGATGAACTACAAGACTGAGGCCGGTATCGTTCGTGCTCTTGGTCAGATTGCGCTCAGTGGCCATATGCATAAGGGTACTAAGCCGGTGCATTGGTGTACTGATTGTAGTTCGGCTCTGGCAGAGGCTGAAGTTGAGTATGAAGATAAAAAATCGTTCTCAATTTATGTGCGTTATCTTTTTGTCGATGAAAATGCTTTGCTGGAGCGCTTACCTGAAGCTAAGGGTGAGGGCGATTTAAGCACCCTGATCTGGACAACAACACCTTGGACCTTGCCTGCAAGTCAGGCGGTTTCTGTACATCCTGAGTTTGAATATGTTGTTGTTAGTGTGGCTGGTGAGCGCTTGTTGCTGGCGACAGATTTGCTGGAAGATGTCATGCAACAGGGTGAGCATGAAAACTACAGTGTCCTGGCGCGTATCAGTGGCGAAAAACTGGAAGGTCTGATGCTCCGGCATCCGTTTCTGGAGCGTGAAGTGCCGCTGATTCTGGGCGAGCATGTCACCACTGATACCGGTACAGGGGCAGTGCATACCGCACCTGGTCATGGTCAGGAAGATTTCGTTGTTGGTAAGAAGTATAGCCTCGAAGTGGATAACCCGGTGGGTAGTGATGGCTGTTTTTTGCCAAGCACGAAGTTTTTTGCTGGTGAGTCAGTTCACAAGGTGAATTCGCACGTCATTGAAGTAGTTAAAGAACACGGCAAATTATTCAGCGTCAATAAGATGGTTCACAGTTATCCGCACTGTTGGCGGCATAAAACACCGTTGATTTTTCGTGCGACGCCACAGTGGTTTGTCAGCATGGATCAGAAGGGTTTGCGGGCGGATGCGCTGAAATCTATCGGAGAAGTGCAATGGATTCCTGAGTGGGGTGAAGCACGTATTCATGGCATGATTGCTAATCGTCCGGACTGGTGTATTTCACGTCAGCGCACCTGGGGTTCGCCGATTACCTTGTTTGTGCATAAGGAAACCGGTGAGTTGCATCCACAAACAGAGGCTTTGGTGGAAGCAATCGCGCAGCGTATTGAACAGGGTGGTATCGAAGCCTGGTTTGCACTCGATAAAGCAGAGTTGTTGGGCAGTGATGCTGATGACTACGATAAGGTGAGTGACACGTTGGATGTCTGGTTTGATTCCGGAACCACGCATTTTGCAGTATTGGAACAGCACCCTGACCTGACTTTCCCGGCAGATATGTATCTTGAGGGTTCTGATCAGCACCGGGGATGGTTCCATTCTTCACTGCTGACTTCAACAGCGATGCATGGTCACGCGCCCTATAAAGAAGTATTGACGCATGGATTTACCGTTGATGGTAAGGGCCAGAAGATGTCCAAGTCGCTGGGCAATGTCATTGCGCCTCAGTCGGTCATGGATAAATTAGGTGCAGATATTTTACGTCTTTGGGTTGCATCAGCGGACTACAGCCGTGAAATGACCGTGTCAGATGAAATCCTCCGGCGCACAGCCGATGGTTATCGGCGGATTCGCAATACTTCCCGTTTCCTGTTGGCGAATCTTGGTGATTTTGACCCGACACAGCATCTGGTGGCGAAAGACGATATGTTGCCTCTGGATCGCTGGGCAGTACATCAGGCGGCACAGGTACAGAAGCGAATCACTGATGCCTATGCGCGCTACCAGTTTCATCAGGTGACACAGGAGATTCAGCGTTTCTGCACCATGGATATGGGCAGCCTGTTTCTTGATATCACCAAAGATCGTCAGTACACCATGCAGGCGGATAGCCAGGGGCGGCGTTCTGCTCAGACGGCGGCATACCATATTTTACAGGCCATGTTGCCGTGGATGTATCCGGTCTTAAGTTTTACCGCTGAGGAAATTCTGGCGCAGCTGCCGGGTGAGCATGAAGAAGCTGTGTTGTTTATGCAGTGGTATGACGGCTTGTTTGAGCTGGATGCCGATGCGTCAATCAGTGCGGATGATTGGGCACAGATTTTTGCAGTGCGTGAGGCCGTGAGTAAACAGTTGGAACAGGTGCGTGCTGATGGAAAAATTGGTGCGGCGCTGAGTGCTGAAATTGATCTTTATCATGGTGAAGTTGCCGGTAAGGCATTGGCGAAACTGGGTGATGAGTTGAAATTCGTATTCATTACCTCAGCAGCACGTTTGCATAATCTGGCCGATAAACCAGACAGCGCGGTAGAAGTGATGGATCAGGTCTTTGTCGATGTTCAACCAGCTGATGCGGCAAAGAAGTGCACCCGTTGTTGGCATCATGCAGATGATGTTGGCAGCCACGCTGAGCACCCCGAGCTTTGCGGACGCTGTGTTGTGAATGTTGATGGTGCTGGTGAGTCACGCCAGTATGCTTAAAACAGGTCTGGAGAATCCGGCGGCAGGTACTGTGTCGGAAGAAGCCGAACGCGGAATGCTGATGTGGCTCTGGGTGGCGGCGGTGGTGATTGCCGTCGACCAGCTGACAAAGTGGATGGCAGAATCGACGCTGGTTGAGGTGGGGAATTATATTGAGGTCATGCCCCATCTCAACTGGAAACTGGCTTATAACTATGGTGCGGCGTTTAGCTTTTTGGGCAATCAGGACGGCTGGCAGGTCTGGTTTTTCTCGGCGTTGGCAATTGGTGTAAGCCTGTTTATCATCAACTGGTTGCGTAAACTGCGTAAGACCAGTCGTCTTGCTGCAACTGGACTGGTGCTGGTTCTGGGGGGAGCGATTGGTAATCTGATTGACCGGCTGTTGTATGGCAAGGTAATTGACTTTATCGATGTGTATTTTGATATTCCATGGGTCATGGAAAATTATCATTTTGCGACATTTAATGTGGCCGATATTGCGATTACTATTGGCGCGGTAATTCTGGTATTCCTGAGCTTATTTGCTGAAGATTCGATGGAATAACCACCAGAATAGCGGCATCTGGTTTGCGGCTCGACTTATGTAGCGTAATCATATACTTTATGTGCCCAATTCAGTTCACATAAACGGGCACTGCTGTTTTTTTATGATTAAAGTTGAGGATGTATCCAAACATTTTGGTGGGCTGAAAGCAGTCAATCATGCCAGTTTGGAAATCGCCGAAGGGTCTATCACTGGTTTAATCGGCCCGAACGGGGCCGGAAAAACTACCTTATTTAATATTGTTGCCGGTCTTTATCAACCCACTTCCGGGCGCATCCTGCTCGATGGTGAGGATGTCACCGGCCTGAAACCCCACCAATTATTCCACAAAGGCTTATTGCGCACTTTCCAGATCGCCCACGAGTTTTCGCGTCTCACGGTAACTGAAAACCTAATGATGGTGCCGGATCAGCAGTTGGGTGAAAGCATTTGGAACACCTGGACAAAGCGCTCACAGATTCGTGAGCAGGAAGCACAAATTCGTGAGAAAGCGAATGAGGTGATCGAATTCCTGAAAATCCCCCATATAGCCAATGAGATGGCAGGTAATCTGTCCGGTGGTCAGAAAAAGCTGTTGGAGCTGGGCCGCACGATGATGGTGGATGCCAAGGTGGTGTTGCTGGATGAAGTCGGGGCTGGAGTGAACCGGACTTTGTTGGGGGAAATTGGTGATGCGATTTTACGCCTGAATGAAGAGCGTGGTTATACATTCTGCATGATTGAGCATGATATGGATTTTATCGGGCGGCTGTGTGATCCGGTGATTGTGATGGCTGAAGGTGGCATTCTGGCTGTGGGCACGCATGAAGAAGTGAAGAATAACGAGGAAGTTATTGAGGCTTACCTGGGTACCGGGTTGAAGAATAAGCCTGGGCAGGAGGTGGTCTGATGTTCCT
>JBMZDK010000167.1:0-9210 GCA_049614265.1 Thiolinea sp. | reverse complement strand
CCATTGAGCCGGGGTTGGAATTTGCACCAGGGAAAAATATTGTGCATGAAGAGAATCTGCTTATTACAGAAGACGGCTGTGAGTTGCTGACGCGGCGGGCTGCGCGGGAGATGGTTGTTGTTACTTGATTAATATTAACAGCTTTAACAGCGAAGTTATTCAATAACAAAAGGCCTTGTTCGAAGAACAAGGCCGGATGCTATAAGACTGGCTACACGTAAAATTAATATAACAAAGAGAACATCTTACTACGGTATTTTTTCACCAGTGGGTTAGCTGAACCTAACAATTCAAATGTATCCAATAATCCCTGGCGGCCCGCACCTTCTTCAAATGCAGCATCTTTTTTCATAACGGTAAGGTACAACTCCAAACCGGCTTCGGCATTGCCCTGCGCAATCCGCACCTTAGCCAGTTCCAGCATTGCAGACAGGTCATCAGGATTATCAGCCAGTTTTTGTTCCAGCTCAGAGGTATCTTCACCAGAAGCCTGTTCCTGCAATCGTGCCATCTTGATATCAGCCAGAAGCTGCCTGCGCTGTTCAGCTGTCTCAGCCTCTTCCGGAATCGTTTGCAGGCGGGATTCCGCCTGATCTACTTCGCCCTGCTCTAGCAACATCGCTGCTAACTCAAGACCAGCCTCGTGGAAATCAGGCTCATGCTGTAATACCTGAGACATTAAATCAACAGCACCGGGCAGGTCCCCCTGTTGTTGCATCATCAGCGCCTGTTGACGATAGGGCTCGGTTTGGCGCGTACGGTGTTTATTGATGAATTTCCGGATATCTTCTTCCGGCAAAACTCCCATAAATTCATCTACCGCTTCTCCACCCTTAAATAATTTAATCGTAGGCAGGCTACGCACCCCAAATTGTGCGGCTAATTCCTGGTTTTCATCAGTATTGACCTTGACCAGTATAAAAGCCCCTTGGTACTCATCCGCCAGTTTAGCCAACACCGGCATCAGCATTTGGCAGGGCTGACACCAGTCTGCCCAGAAGTCCACCAGCACAGGCAATTGATGAGAGTTCTGTAATACGATTTGAGCAAAATTCTGGGCGTTTGCTTCAAAAATAAAAGGAGATTCAGACATGCTTGCTTCCATATTCTTCAGATGGCTTTACAATAAGGCTGACACAGAAAAAAGCAAGAAAAAAACCGGCACACCACGAAGGTAGATACCGGTTAAAAGAGAGACTCGTATTGTTGACAAAACAAACCGTTTCGCCGAGCATGGAAAAAAGTAATTGGATCAAGTCACCGCACGCCCGACTTCGTCTTTGATTAAGATGTTCTTAAACCTAATCAAAGAAATCTATGGGGCAGATAATGCCTTTCACCCCGATAACTGTCATCACCCGTTTTAGGGATATGACTAATATTTATCTAATAAAAAAAATTCTTTTAACGCCCGGTTATGTTTCCGCTAGAGTAGTAAGGAGTACATCGGTGTTCAGGATCCTCAGATGATTAAACATGTGTCAGCTGCTTTTTCAAACAAGTCAGATCTGCCGCTCGGTATTGCCCTGACCATTCTTATCTCAATTGTATTATTGGTGTCTGTTGCCGTCTTCGGCATCCTGACGTTTAGTGCGGCACCAAATTATCCTGATACCGGCGCTATTGTTGAAGAACAGAGTTTTGAAGTCTATGTTGGTCTGGTAAACACTGCGATTCAGTTTCTTACCACGGTTATTGGCATTCTTATTGCTGCATTATTGCTGACCATTGTATTACTGGGCGTGCAAATGTTTTTATGGGCAAAAGACCGCCGCAAACTGAGTGACTGGCAACACAGCGGCCTGGTGGTGGAACGACTGGAATTTATTCCGGGTAATCGCCTGCGTATTAACAGCACCGAAATTGAACTCAACCGGGCGCAATACCATACCTTTAAAGAATTGATCAATAAACGTATAGAAGGTGAACCCTTACACCCCAGTGATTTACCTGGTGATAACGGTACACAGATGATTAAACGCCTGAGAGAAGAACTGGGCGGCAGGCTTATTGAACAAAACCTGATTAAAAGCCGCCGGGGAAAAGGATACTGGGCCGAAATTGACCCAGACCATGTCAGAATGAAGGATGAGTGATCATACAAACCTGTTTTGCACTCTGGTCAGTAAAATTAGCCCTGATTAATTTCTGTTAATACGCCTGATGCGCTGGTAAGTTAATTTCCAGCCATTGCGTTCCACACCTTTTAATGCGTCTCTGGTGCAGCTCTTTTTGTTTCTTCCAACACCGGATAGCGTTCCGGATTTAAACTCCGGTTTCTCTACCTTGCCAAACCAGGTAGATACCGTCTTCACCCGTTTTGCCCTGAAATCCACATCGCACTCCAGCGCATAAGCCGCCGGAGTCATTATCATTAGCCCAATAAATATCCCTACGATTTTTTTTACATCCATAATCATTTCTCCTTTTTGCACCCCAAATACTAACAAGCTGTTAGCAGCTTTGAAGCCGAATGCATACAAATGGTTCTATTTATTGCGTGACACACCCCTGTTACTCTATAACAAACCGCTCAGAAAGCATGCAGAATAAGGGTTTTGGGGTTATTTTGTCCTGCCGTTAATTTAACTAATAACGAACCTCACGAAGTATTTTATTCAGTATCAATTTCTTTGATTAGTTACTCAATAACACAACAATTCATTACATCTTCATTAAATAATAAGCACGCCGTTATAGCATTACAGGCCTGCCACTGACCATACTGAACCCATCAGCAAAACAACGTTGATAGCGAAATCACACACCCTACTACACGGAGTAACACGTTATGTTTAAGCAAGTCATTACCACCAGCATTTTAGGAATGGGCCTTCTGTTCGCAGGGCCAGCAATGTCTCACTCTTATCATGGCCATCACAGCCACGAATTTGAAGTCATCCAACCGGTAATACAACCCGCACAACATTGTGTGTCAGGTCAGCAAATTGATAACCGCCAGGCACGTCAGAAGCGCAGAATCAGAAAAGGTATTCGCCAGGGCAAACTGGTTGGTTGGGAAATTACACGATTAAAACAACAACAGCGTCGCATCAGAAAAGCCGAAAGACGGATGCGTAACAGCGGGCATTGCCTGACCCGTCATGAAGTCAATAAATTAATGCATAAATTAGACCGGGCCGGCAATAAAATCCGGAATCTGAAGCGTAATAATGTGCGTCGGGGCTATGGACACCATCATCACCGCAATCACCGGTAATCAGGAACATATAACAAGAAATAAATAAAATTGGGCTATTGAGTACAATGACGTACTAAACAACATCAGGGAAGAATTACGGCTATCGTGGCAACCGATAGCCGTTTTTTTATATCAGGGCATCCTGAGAAAGAATAATCCCATCCTCATCTGAATACAGATAATGCCCCGGAACAAAATCAGCATCGTGAAAATGCACGGCTTCATCACGAAACCCAACGCCCCGCTTGACACTTTTAATCGGAATGGTACCCAGTGCTTTCACGCCAATCGCCATCTCGTTGATATCCGCAGAATCACGAATCAGGCCATAAATCACTACCCCACTCCAGCCGTTTTTCATCGCTTTCTCAGCCAGCATATCACCCAACATAGCGCAACGTGTTGACCCCCCACTGTCAATCACCAATACTCGGCCCTTCCCTTCTTCAGCCACCGCCTCACGCACCAGTGAATTATCTTCAAAGGTTTTGATGGTAGAAATCGGGCCTGAAAAGCGCTTATTAGCTCCGTAGCTTTGGAAACCGGGCTGAACAACCTGCAACGCTTTGTCTTCGTTATCATCCAGTAAATCAGCAGTTTTAAATGTCATTTAATGTTCTCCAGTATTGGCATTAAGCCGGACAGTGATATTTGCCATTTTACTGAACTGGATTCTACTACTCCAGTATCTCAGAGGGACGATGACATGATCCTTCAATGTTATCAGTGACAATAGAAATCAATATTGCTCAGTTTGCAAAAGAGTCCACTACTCACAATTGAATGCAAAAAGGGCGAGAAACCTCGCCCTTTTTACTACAAACACAATCTGCTAAAACTTAGCTAAACTGATTCATCGTATTATCTTTACCTGCTGCCTTCAGTGCAGCCTCACCGGCAAAGTATTCTTTATGGTCATCACCAATGTCTGAACCCGACATATTCTGGTGCTTAACACAGGCAATACCCTGACGGATTTCTTTACGCTGCACACCGGCAACATAACCCAACATACCCATTTCACCGAAGTACTCTTTCGCCAGATTGTCGGTAGACAATGCTGCGGTGTGATAAGTCGGCAACGTAATCAGGTGATGGAAAATACCCGCTTCGCGGGCGGCATCCGCCTGGAAAGTACGAATCTTTTCATCAGCACGCGCAGATAATTCTGAATCATCATAATCAGCACTCATCAGCTTAGCACGATCATAGCCGGAAACATCTTCACCCGCTTCAACCATCGCATCAAATACCTGCTGGCGGAAATTCAGCGTCCAGTTGAATGAAGGGCTGTTGTTGTACACCAGCTTAGCATTCGGAATGACTTCACGGATACGGTTAACCATCCCGCCGATCTGGCCAATATGTGGCTTTTCGGTTTCGATCCAGATCATGTCTGCACCATTTTGCAGTGAGGTGATTGAGTCCAGCACACAGCGGTCTTCACCCGTGCCTTTGCGGAACTGGAACAGATTAGACGGTAAACGCTTAGGACGTACCAGCTTACCGCCCTGCTTAATCACCACATCACCGTTATTCATATCATCCAGCGTCACTTCATCAACATCAAGGAAGCTATTATACTGGTCACCCAGATCGCCCGGCTCGCGGGTATAAGCGATTTGCTTAGTCAAACCGGCACCCAGAGAATCAGTACGCGCCACGATAACACCATCATCAACACCCAGTTCCAGGAAGGCATAACGTACAGCACGGATTTTGGCGAGGAAATCTTCATGTGGAACCGTTACCTTGCCATCCTGATGTCCACACTGCTTCTCATCTGATACCTGGTTTTCGATTTGGATACAGCAGGCACCCGCCTCAATCATTTGCTTTGCCATCAGGTAGGTTGCTTCCGCGTTACCAAAACCGGCATCAATGTCAGCAATAATAGGTACCACATGTGTTTCAAAGTTATCAATTTTTTCCTGAACTGCAGGCTTGTCCGCATCAGACGCCGCGTCCAGCTCACGGAACAGACCACCTAAGACACGTGCATCAGCCTGACGCAGGAAGGTATACAGCTCTTCAATCAAACCGGCAACCGTGGTCTTTTCATGCATAGACTGGTCTGGTAACGGGCCAAATTCTGAACGCAGCGCAGCAACCATCCAGCCAGACAAATACAGGTATTTCTTGTCAGTAGAACCAAAATGCTTCTTGATAGAGATCAGTTTTTGCTGACCGATGAAACCATGCCAGCAACCCAGTGACTGCGTGTACTGTGAGGAATCAGCATCATAAGCTTCCATATCTGCACGCATAATACCTGCAGTGTATTTAGCGATATCGAGACCGGTTTTGAAACGATTTTGCATGCGCATACGGGCTGCATATTCCGGATTGATCGCGCTCCAACCACTGCCAGCGGCATCACAAACACCGGCTGCTGTGGCGATAGTATCCTGATAGTCAGACATGAAAGAACTCCTTAAATATTTTCTGGCGTTGGATCGGTTAAGGCACAAATGACAAGCGCTTATATTTATCCATCTGTTAAATGCACGCGTTCATCACTGTTAACGGTATAAGCCGTATCTTATGTCTGGCAGTAGCATAATTGAAATAAATGGTGGTTATTTTTATTATTCAGCATAGAAATAGTACTATAATTAATTGTCTTTTCGCACACTTTATTTACGAGCAGAATATACCCATGAACATTGGCCGCATTGACCTTAACCTGCTGGTTTACCTTGATGTTTTGCTGCGTGAGCGCAATGTCACCAAAGCCGCCAATCACCTTGGTTTAAGCCAGCCTGCACTGAGCAATGGACTGCGCCGCTTGCGTGAACTTTTCGACGATCCGTTGCTAATCCGCACCAGTCAGGGAATGGTTCCCACCGAACGTGCGGAACAACTACGTCCGGTGATACGCGATGTGCTGGCCAAAGTGGACAAGGCTATTCAGCCACAGGCAGCATTTGATACCTCCACCGAAGAACATTTTTTTCGCATTATGGCGAGTGATTACGCAGAGGCGACATTGTTTCCCCATGTGCTGCGACGGCTGCGCGAAGAAGCTCCCGGCATTATTCTTGACATTATGACTCCCAGTGACGTGAGTTTTCTTGATGTTGAGCGTGGCAAAGTGGATATGGTAATCAACCGCTTTGAGGGTATGCCACAGTCATTTCATCAGGTAAAAGTGTGGGAAGATGGCTTTGATTGCCTGCTGAGTGCGGATAACCCGATTTTAGATGATTTCACATTAGACAATTACCTGAAAGCCTCTCATATCTGGGTGAGCAAGACAGGTATGGGGGTTGGTGTTGGTATGAATCCACACGACGTACAACACCTCGGTTGGGTGGATGAAGCTCTGCGCAATTTGGGTAAACAGCGGCGGATTACTGTTTTCACCCGCCATTATCAGGTGGCAATGCTGCTCGCAGAGCAAAATGACATGATTGTTACCGTGCCATCGCGTGCAGCGCAATTGCAAAAACATAACCCCAGAGTTGCCATAAAACCACCACCATTTGAGATTCCGCCGCTGGAACTAAAAATGGCCTGGAGCCCGCTGGTACAGCACAACCCGGCGCATCAGTGGATGCGGCGGCTGATTGTGGATGTGGCCAGCCAGATTCACCAGTCACCAACAGCATTAGCCGGACAGCCAGCACGTTGATACTCCATCAACATGCTACAGCTCAATTATTTTGCTCGCCTATGTATCGGCAACTATTTCTCCGGTGCTAAATTCAGTGTTCCCAGAGTATCCTGGCGAATTTTCTGCAGCAACGCAGGATTATCTTCCAATGACTCACCATACGACGGAATCATGGTTTTAATTTTTTCCTGCCATTCCGGCGAATGCATCTTGTGTTTAAAACAGCGCTCCAGGACATCCAGCATTGCCATTACTGCGGTCGATGCTCCGGGTGATGCGCCGAGCAAAGCAGCCAGTGTGCCATCACCAGCAGTTACCACCTCAGTACCAAACTCCAGTTTGCCGCCCTTTTCAGCATCTTTTTTGATAATCTGCACACGTTTCCCCGCATGGGCTAATTCCCAGTCGTCATCACGGGCATCAGGATAATAATTGCGTAATGAAGCCATCCGCGCCTTCTGACTTTGTAAGACTTCACTGATCAGGTACTTAATCAGATCCCAATTCGTGAGACCAACCTTGACCACCGGCCAGACATTGGTCCAGCTGAACGAGGCCAGTAAATCAAGGTATGAACCCTTCTTCAGGAATTTGGTGGTGAAACCGGCAAACGGCCCAAATAACAGGGCATTATCACCATCAATCATCCGTGTATCCAAATGAGGAACTGACATGGGCGGTGCACCTATAGCCGCCTTACCATACACTTTGGCCAGATGCTGCTTAACAACTTCCGGGTTTCGGCACACCAGCCATTGGCCGCTGACCGGAAAACCACCATAGCCATTACACTCATCAATTTCAGTCAGTTGTAACAGCGGTAGCGCCGCACCGCCCGCGCCCAGAAAAACAAAATCAGCAAAGATATGGCTGTATTCACCGGACTTATAATCCTTAACCCGCACATCCCATCTTTTATCCGGACGCTGGGTGATGCCTTCTACAGCATGTTCCAGCATTAAATCGAAATCATCATAAGCCTGTAGTTCACCGACCAGGCTGCGACTCAGTGAGCCAAAATTCACATCCGAACCATGGGCAACCCGCGTGCCTGCAATAGGTTCAGATGTATCACGGCCCTCTATCACCAGCGGCATCCATTGCTTAAGCACCTCCGGGTCTTCGGAAAATTCCATTTCAGCAAACTGATGGTGCTGGCTCATCGCCTGATATCGTTTGCGCAGGAACTCAACGTTGTCCTTGCCCCAGACAAAGCTCATGTGTGGGGTTGGATTAATGAAATAGTGCGGCTTTGGTAAAATATCCTGTCTGACCAGATATGACCAGAATTGAAGAGACACCTCAAAAGCAGCATTAATTTTACAGGCCTTATCAATATTGATGCTGCCATCAGGCTGAAGTGCAGTGTAATTGAGTTCACAATAAGCAGCATGCCCGGTACCGGCATTATTCCAGCCACTGGTGCTTTCGAGCGCAACATCAGTCAGGCGATCAACCATTGTGATCTGTACATTAGGATCCAACTGTTTGAGTAAAACTCCCAGGGTCGAACTCATGGTTCCCGCACCAATCAATAACACCTCTGTATTTTTTTTACTCATAACTTGCGCCCGCAACTTCTAAAAAAGTTAATGATAAAATTACTTACTATTAAATTCCATAAGCAGATGCAAAATTTATGCTGATTTGACAGCGCTCATCATCGCTCTGCTTAAGCAGTTAGCTTAGTGACAGCAAAAAAGATTATGGTTGACTCCTCAGGACAACAGAATTCCGCCATCCACATCCAGCGTTGTTCCGGTCACAAAGTCATTTTCCAGCAAGAACATAATGCCATGGGCACACTCATCTGCTGTCCCGGCTCGTGGAATCAGGTTATTTCCGGTCAGGCGTTGATAATGAGCTTCACGTTCATCACCCTGCAACGCCACCATTGGTGTATCAATTAAACCCGGCGACATAACGTTAATCCGTTTTGGCTTGATTTCCTTAGCTACACCACGAACCAGAGCCTCTACAGCACCACCCACGGATGACAAAGCAATCTGCCCGGGATTGCACTTACGTGCCGGTGAACCACTTACCAGCACAATAGCTCCCCGTTCTGATAAGTGCTCAAGGCCAAAGCGCACAACATTGGCATACCCCCAGAGTTTATCAAATGAAGCCTGATAACCTGACATATCCATTTCAGCGAAAGGCCCCAGGGCACGACTGCCACCCGTTGCCGCACTCACTAAAATATCGAAAGGCGCATGCTCAGCAAACAAAGCAGTTAATGCATCCTGATCACGCACATCGCAGGCAACCGCTGTCACACCTTCTGGTAAATCACCGGCCTTATCAGGGTTACGACTTACTGCAATAACTTCTGCCCCGGCTGCAGCCAAGCTCATAGTAGTCGCCAGACCAATACCTGAGGTACCACCAA
>JBMZDK010000166.1:0-9266 GCA_049614265.1 Thiolinea sp. | reverse complement strand
TTTGTCACCGGATATTGAATTATGAGCGACTACCCTGAATTTGATGATCGTATCAAACACCCGCGTTATACTGGCCTGCCTACATTTATGCGCGCGCCATACCGTGAAGATTTAGACGGGGTCGATATTGGTTTAATCGGAGTGCCGTTTGATGGCGGTGTCACTAACCGCCCAGGTGCACGACACGGGCCACGCGAAGTAAGAAATCAGTCCAGTCTGATTCGCCGTATGAATCAGGCCAGTGGCATTTCACCACACGATATTTGCACAGTGGCTGATATTGGTGATGCCTGGGTGCAAAAACCCTTTGAACTGGAGAACAGCCACCGGGAAATTGAGCACTTCTTTCAGCGTGTGGTAAAAGCAGGTGTTACCCCTGTTTCAGTCGGTGGAGATCACTCCGTTACTTTACCGATCTTCCGCGCGCTGGCGAAAGATGGCCCGATTGGCATGGTGCATTTTGATGCGCACTGTGACACCGGTGATGACTACATGGGGTCTAAATTCCACCACGGCGCACCCTTCAGCCGTGCAGTGGAAGAAGGTTTGCTTGATCCGAAACGCACGATCCAGATCGGTATTCGTGGCTCCGTCAATGATCCTGATATCTGGAAATTCAGTCATGATGCCGGTATGCGGGTGATTTATATAGAAGAATACCTGGAAATGGGGTATCAGGCCGTGATTGAAGAAGCCCGCAAAATAGTCGGCGATGGCCCGACCTACGTCAGCTTCGATGTCGATGCACTGGATCCGGTATACGCACCGGGAACCGGTACACCTGAAGTCGGTGGCTACTCAACGCTGGAGGCACAAATGATGATTCGTGGCTTACAGGGCCTGAATTTAATTGGTGGCGATGTCGTCGAAGTAGCACCGCCTTTTGACCCATCAGGCAATACAGCCCTGGTTGGCGCCACCTTGCTGTTTGAAATTTTGTGTGTGGTGGCTGATTCGGTAGCAGCCCGTAAAGGATAAGCTGAGCAAGCTACTGTTTCCAGCTCTCCCCTTCTGCGGCGGCTGATGCCGGGAAACGTGGCAGCTCATCTGCAATATTTAGCCATGCCACTTTTTCCGCACAATGCACATGAGCCATGGGTGAAATAGCATCCGGCTCATCCAGGGTACCAAGGTGCAACTGGATATAATCCGGGAAGTGTTTTGCTGCATAAGTTAATGAAGAACCACAGTCAGGGCAAAACCCACGCTGTACATTTTCATCTCCATAGATTTTGGGCTGCCCTCTGGTAAAAGTCAGGTCTGTATCTTTAACCCCCAGCCAGTTAGTCACTGTTGCTCCGGTAAAGCGGCGACAACTCTCACAATGACAATAACCCGACCAGACAACTTCGCCTGAAACTTCGTAGTGTATATTCCCACACAAACAGCGCCCGGTAATAATATTTTCAGTCATATTTAGCTCCTATCTGCCAACGAATAACCAAAGTTTAGCACCAGACTATTTTTATTCCCTTTAGCCTTTGTCAGAAGGATTTGAATATTGCCGGCGGCGTATAGGAAGCTTGGTGAAAAAAATGTATTATCGTCGCCATTTTTAGCCAGCCAAAACCGATATTCTCCCTGAGTTGACTAAGCTTAGGCAGTATCAGGTTAAAAGGAGTAGTCATGAGCAGTAATAACAGTGCCAGTTATCTGGAAAAGTATTTATCCAGTCAGGCCTTAGCCGAAGAAATGATTCCGGCAGTTGGCAGGATGTACCGTGAGCGCAATGTCATTATCACCGTATTTGGTCGCAAATTGATGAACAATACGACGATTGAAATCATCAAAGCTCATCGCCTTGGTCGTCATATGGTCGGACGCGAATTATCAGTCGCTGAAAGCTATGAGCTGCTGAACGTGATGCAAAATATGAACCTTGGTGTTTCACGCATCGATATCGGCAAACTGGCCTGTAAATACGCAGAGCTGAAAGAAACAGGTTCTGCACCTGCTCTGGAAGACTTCCTGTTGGATGAGCTGTCTCCGGTTAATCACGGTAAAACCAGTCTGGTTGATAAACCACAGGACGTAGTCCTGTATGGCTTTGGGCGTATCGGACGTATTCTGGCCCGTATGCTGATCGAACGCACCACCACGAAAAATAAACTGCGCCTGCGCGCTATTGTCGTACGTGGGGGACGGGATGGTGATTTGGCGAAACGCGCCAGCCTGTTGCGTCGTGACTCTGTCCATGGGCCGTTCAATGGCTCAATCACCGTGGATGAAGAGAACAATGCCCTGATCGCAAATGGCACCTTCATCAAAGTGATCTATGCCAATAAACCGGAAGAAATTGACTACCGTGATTACGACATTGATGACGCCCTGATTGTAGATAACACCGGTATCTTTAAAGATCGGGATGGTTTATCCCGTCATCTGGTTCCCGGTGCGAACAAAGTTCTGCTGACTGCGCCTGCCAAGGGTGATGTCAAAAATATCGTGTATGGTGTCAATGACGACATGCTGAGCGACGATGATAATGTTGTCTGTGCAGCATCCTGTACCACCAATGCTATCACCCCCATTTTGCAGGTAATGAACGACGAATACGGCATTGTAAACGGTCACGTTGAAACTGTGCACTCCTACACCAATGACCAGAACCTGATCGACAATTACCATTCTGCACCACGCCGTGGCCGCAGCGCCCCGCTGAACATGGTACTCACATCGACCGGTGCGGCCAAAGCGGTGGCAAAAGCCCTGCCGGAACTGGCAGGTAAGCTGACAGGCAATGCAATTCGGGTACCGACACCTAACGTTTCCATGGCAGTCATCAACCTGAATCTGGAAAAAGCAACCACACGTGATGAGCTGAATGAGCATGTACGGAAGATTGCACTGGATTCTAATCTGAGCGAGCAAATCAGCTTCTCCACCTCGACTGAGGCAGTCTCCACGGATATGGTCGGCACGCCGGAACCTGGCGTATTTGATTCTGAAGCAACTATCGTACAGGACAGCTCTTGTGTTCTGTATGTCTGGTATGACAATGAATACGGCTATTCCAGCCAGGTCATGAAGGTCATGCGTCATATGACCGGACTGAATATTCCGGCTCTGCCCGCATAAAGCCGGTCGCGGAGAAAACGCTGATTCGGTATTTACTGCAGTTCGCCACAGCACTGGTATTTGTTGTACTGGTGTTGTGGTTTATGGTCACCCAGCCGGTTTGGGTAAAGGCGCAAAATTCTGAACTTCCTGTTGTTGAAGCTGCAACTCTGCGTTCGCATGTGGAAAGGCTGAGTGAGGAGCTTCCGGGCCGTCTGGGCGTGGAAATTGTTTTAGAACTCACCCTGCAATGGCTGGAGAAAACCGTTTCCCGGTACGCTACTCCGATACGGGAAAGCTATCAGTCTGAAGGCGAAAATTTCCATAACCTCATTCTCAGGTTTGGCCCGAAAACCGGCCCGTTGCTGGTGATTGGCGCGCATTACGATACCGCACACGGCTTACCCGGTGCAGACGATAATGCCAGCGGTGTGGCAGGATTGATCGAACTCGCCCGCCTGCTGTCAGATGCTGAAACACAAGGGATATTGAAGAGGCGTGTCGAACTGGTTTTCTATACGCTGGAAGAATCCCGCTTCCGGAAACAGCAGGAAATGGGGAGTTATATTCACGCCGCCGCGCTGCGCAAAGCAGACGAAGACGTTCAGCTAATGCTCTCTCTGGAAATGATTGGCTATTTCAGCGATCAACCGAACTCCCAGCTTTTTCCAATAGCGGAAATGCAACACCTGTATTCTGATCGTGGCAATTTCATTGGTGTTATTAGCAACTTCAGCAATATGCCTGCGGTGCGAACAGTGAAACGTAGTTTTAAACGCAGTATTGGTGACAAACTACCCGTTTATTCACTGAACGGGCCTGAGCTGTATGTACCGGGAATTGGCGCCTCTGATCACCGAAGTTACTGGGCGCTGGATTATCCGGCGGTGATGGTTACTGACACTGCCTATATGAGAAACCCTTATTACCATACCGCACGGGACACTGCTGACCGGCTGGATTATGAGCGCATGGCACTGGTAGTACAGGCGACATATCAGCTGGTGATGGACTTGAATGAAGGTGCTTAATCTTCCCCCCAGACCAGCTTTCCACTCTCCGCCAAATCATAACCACCAAATTCTTCAGCCATTTTTTGTCCCTGTTCTGACTGCAAACGTTTTAACAGCGCCTGCAACAGATGCCGGAACCAGATTGCCCGTGGCAAGGCCATATCAAATGCTTCCCAGCCAAAGCTGATAAATTCCAAACCGGCTTCAGTTGCTGCTGCTCTCGGCCCCGGCGCGCAATCAGCCTTCCGCATCGCCACTAAACCAGCGGCCTCACGTTCCGAATGAGCCACCTCAGTTGCATTCAGATCATCTACATTCAGGCCCTGTTGCCCCAGGACTTCCATCAAAAACCGCTGAGACCCGGCACCAGCCTGACGTTTCACCCAGCGCCAGCGATAGTTAAATAACTGAGCCGGTTCTTCAACCTCCGCCATAGCATCGGGGTGTACCAACATGCCCTGCTCGCGTTTAAACAGATGCAGTAATACCCACTGCTGATGCTGACGATGCTGCTCCAGCAGAGCCGGGTGGCGCATCGCACTCTCCTCGCTTGGCCCCCAGTGCAAACAGCAGGCATCAATACGCCGGGCCTGTAACAGACGTAAGCCCATCCGGGTTCCGGTCGGGGTGTAATTAATCAGTGCATGGGAATCGATACTGTTCATTTCAGCCAGCACCAGACGGTAAAACAGCGGGTCATCACTCCCGGCAATATTCAACCGGTCAGCCAGTAAGCCACCGTGAGCAGCATCCATCAGCCAGCGATCCACCAGGCCGCGTGGAAACAACCATTTACCCGTCACCTTGGTCGCCGGAATCCGGTTTTCTTTCACCAGCTCATAAATTTTTTTCTCATTGAGCTGCAGATATTCTGCCACTTGTTTCACACTCATATAGGCGGGGTAGTCGCCTTCTGCCATCGTGTTTTCTCCTGCCTGTCCGGGTTTACTATACTAACTGATAACACCTCAGGACAGCGGAACAAACAAAATACCTTTACGCTACAACAATATGCGTCATTTTGACCCTATTGCTAAGCCAGTGCAGCTTTGCCATCATAGTCAAAAAGTCACACTTACCCTGAAAGAACTTTCTCTATCTGTGCAATGAAAGTCAATATCAGGGTGATTGCTGATTATAAGCAGGCAAATGGATGCCAATGGAGGAGTCAGGCTTACCATGAACGATACATTTACCGTCGCGGTATTAATGGAAAAACGCCCGCCCGCTAATCAATGGGCTGATGCATACTGGAAAGCGGTTGGCATTATTATGGGCGAACAGACTGATAATGAAACCCGGCTGGTACATGAGCAGGGAGCCGTGCAACAGTATATGATTCCAGGCTTTACCATCCGGCTATATAAAGATCAGTGTGAAAGCTACTACCACAATATGAAGTCGCCTCAACCGGGTTGCTACATTATTTGCTATAAACACGACAATGCCATGCCGGAGCCTTTCCTGATCAGTATGAGTTTTGATGAAGCCCATTCTTATCTGGAAGGCGATGAAGAAATTTATTCTGTCCCCGTCCCTCCTGAGCTTTATCAACACACTGAAGCCTTTGTTATTGCTAATTATTTTCCCGAAAAGAAAAAGAAGCGCAAACTTAACAACTGGAAACAGGGTGGAGGCAATATCCGGGCATGAGCAACAACGAACAGGACATAGATACAAAACAGGAAGGCTTTCTCGGGCGCTGGGCACGGCGGAAGGCTGCAGCTCAGGCTGAACATGAACAACCGGTGCTACCTGAAGACACCCCTACCCCTCCTCCTGTAGCAACGGAAGAAGGCCTCCTTCAACAAGATTCAGAAGCACCTCTCCCCAATAAAGAAGCCTCCGCTAATCCTCCTTTGACCGACGCTGACATGCCGCCTCTGGAAACCCTTACCGAAGACTCGGATTACACTGGCTTTATGTCACCGGAAGTCAGCGAGGAACTGCGAAAACTTGCGCTGCGCAAGCTCTTTCAGGGCAGTGCATTTCATCATCGTGACGGGCTGGATGATTATGATGACGATTTCACAAAATTTGCCAAGCTTGGCGATATTGTCACCAGCGACATGAAACACATGGCAGAAGTTGAGGCTAAACGCGCTCTTGAAGCCAGCATGAAAAACAACAGCAACAACAATGGAGAAGTTCTAATGCAAACCCCGCGCCAGGCTGCTTTAGCCAATCTGGAACAGTTCAATGCTGATCCGACCGGGCAGGTTGAATATCAGTCTCAGGGCAGCGTACTGCTGATTGGTGGCGAAACAGCCATTGAAACCGCTATTCAGCTGGAGATGACTATCCCACCGAAGGTTCTGTTGACAGAAGACAGTGAGTCAGCAAACGGTAACTCATTCGTCACACCGCGCGGTGAACGTGATATAGAACTGTCCGGCTGGCTGGGGAATTTTGAGGCCAGACTCACCGATAAATCCGGCAAAACAGAAACCTTACAGGCTGATATCGTGCTTGATTTCAGCGCTGACGGTTATCTGCAACAGCCGCTCAAACCACCGGGGTATTTTCATCCCGGCACCAATCAGGATGAAACACAATTAACAGCAACACTGGCTGAAGTCAGTGAGCTGAAAGGCACCTTTGCCAAGCCCCGTTATTTTGATTACAACGCTGATATCTGCGCGCACAGCAGCAGTGGTCTGCCGGGTTGTCAGCGCTGTATTGAAGCTTGTCCAACCGAGGCAATCATCTCTATCGGCGCTAAAATTGAAGTCAATCCACATTTATGTCAGGGCGGCGGTACCTGTGCCACGGTCTGTCCCACCGGGGCTATCCGGTACAATTACCCGGCACCGGGACATCATATTAACCAGCTACGTCGTATGTTGAAAGCCTGGCGTGATGCCGGAGGAGAAGACGTTACTTTATTACTGCACAGCAGTGAAAATCCGCTGGAAGTAAACAGCCTGCCACAACATATCCTGCCATTTGAACTGGAAGAACTGGCCAGTGCCGGAGCAGAACTTTGGGCAGCGGCACTGAGCTTTGGGGCCAAGCAAATTCTGTTGCTGGATAATGAGCAAACACCGGCCATATCGCGTCAAAGCTTGCGTCACCAGCTCAGCATTCTCAGCACACAGCTGAGCGGGCTTGGCTATCCTGATAATGTGGTCAGGTTGATTCCGGCGCTGCCTGCTGATGTGCTGGAACAGCAAAGTATTCTGGAGGCCAGGGACAGTGATCCGCTAATGCCCTACTTCCCGCCAGCCACTCAGGCCGGAATGAACGATAAACGTCAGCAATGGATGTTGGCACTGGATCATCTGTATAAACACGCACCGCAAGCGGAAGATAATATTCCGCTACCGACCGGTTCACCGTTTGGCACGCTGAAAGTCGACCAGGAAAAATGCACCCTGTGCATGGCCTGTACCACCATTTGCCCTGCACAGGCATTGAGTGGCGGCAGCGAATCGCCACAATTGCGTATTCACCCGACGAATTGTGTGCAATGCGGTTTATGTGCGTCAGGATGTCCCGAACAGGCGATCAAATTACAACCACAATACATTGCCAACCGCGAATTACGTCAACGCCCGCAGTTATTGCATGAAGAAAGTGCCTTTAATTGCATCTCCTGTGGCAAGCCGTTTGCCAGTCAAAAAATCATCAGCACTATGCTGGCTAAGCTTCAGGAGCACTACATGTTCCAGAACGACCGGGCCAAACAACGCCTGAAAATGTGTGAGGATTGCCGGGTGGTGGATATTGTGCAGGACGACGAAGCGATGGGGCAGCCTTCACTGGGTACAATCATGAAAGGCCAAAGCAGATAGGTCAAATCGACAACAATAAGCGAAACCGATGTCACTATTGGTAAGTATTTCAGATAATTTTACCCAAAATAGTGGCTTATTCCTTGCTTGATAGTTTAGTGATTGAGGAGAAACCATGACGTCACCGAATGCAGCCGTCACTCAGCAGAACGAAATGAGTAACAGCTCACAACCAGATAAACAGCAAACGCAGCAAAGTGACCAGACAGTAAACGCACAATCAACCACTGTTGCAACACCGATGTTAGACGAACGTTTTATGCGTTCACCGGAGCAACAGTATCGTGCCGGAGCTTATTCGTTGCTGGCTGCGCTGATGCGTGAAGTCCCTACTGCAAACACACTGGCAGTTGCGGCAGCACTGGAAGCAGAAAGCCATGATCAGGATGAGTTGGCAACAACGATGTCGATGCTGGGTTTAGCCGCACAGCATGTCGACCCTGATGCACTGGATGATGAATACCATGCTTTGTTTATTGGTCTGGGTCGCGGTGAAATCGTTCCTTACGGCTCCTGGTATCTCACTGGTTTTTTGATGGAGAAACCATTGGGGCTGCTGCGGGACGATTTGGCGAAACTGGGTTTTGAACGCGATCCGTCAGTTAAAGAACCGGAGGATCATGTAGCAGCTTTGTGTGAAGTCATGGCAATGCTAATTGATGACGGTCAAACCACTCACACTCAATCACAATTTTTTATGCAACACATGTCGAAGTGGCTGGATCAGTTTTTCACCGATCTGACTCAGGCAAAATCGGCATCGTTTTATCAGGCGGTGGCCCGTTTCGGTGCTGCCTTTATTGCTTTTGAACGGCAATATTTTGGTCTGGAACTTTAGGAACTACCCTTTTATCTGGCTTTTCAGGAGGCTATTTATGAGTAAACCAGAGACACATGATACCAAACGCAGAGAGTTTCTGCGTGGCAGCGCCCTGCTCGGTGCCGGAGCAACCCTGGTCGCCGGCGCACCGGCTGTTGCTGCATCTGCTCCGGAAGAAACTGCGGTCGAACCCCAGGTTGAGAAAAAGCAAAAGGGCTATCGGCTCACCAAACATATATCAGCTTACTACCGCACAGCGGCCAGCTAGGCTAAAGGAGGATTTTGATCAATGAAACTGAAAAAAATCAGCGCTCAGGTAGCCTCGCCCGCCGACGGTAAGGCCTGCCCTGACACAAAAGCCAGTGGCGGCTGGATGCTTAACCGGCGGGATTTCCTGCGCAATTCCAGTCTGATGGCAGGCGGTGCAGCACTGGGTACAGCGCTCAGCTCCGGCATGATGAAAAAAGCACATGCAGCCTCTGATGCCAGCGGTGGCGGCAATGTAAAAGAAGTCAGAACGGTATGTACGCACTGTTCCGTTGGCTGTGGCATTGTAGCCGAAGTTGAAAACGGCGTGTGGAC
>JBMZDK010000165.1:0-9289 GCA_049614265.1 Thiolinea sp. | reverse complement strand
GTTAAAGCGGGCAGGTGGCTGTAGTCGGCACATCCGTTTAAATCACACATAGCATTACTCCTCGATACGATTGCTCAGCTTTCGATAATAGTACAGGCGTGAAAATAAGCGGATTAACAGCAATGAATCTATGCGAAATAGCGCAGGTTGCTGAGAGGGCGTAAAGGTGGGGGAGAAAAGCGAGACTATAAAACTGATTGTGTCGCGGGTGGCGCAAAGTCACCCGCGACAGGAAAAAATGAGCTTAGCTTAGTTGTAAAGCTTTGGTGCGCCGAGCTGATCGTGAATCTGGTTGCTGGCTTCCTGAGAAATATTCAGGCCCTGTGCCAGTTGATCCAGATAAACCGCTTCTTCTTTGCTGTCCAGTGTAATGCCCAACAGTGACATCAGGTAAACCTGTTGTTCCATGCCTTGTGGTACGCTGCTGATCAGTCCCTGTAAGTCAACCGGTGCCTGCAATTCCTGACGGACAAAGTTGGCTTCTTCTTCAGAGATATCGCCGAGGTGCTCAGTGATTTTGCGTTTTTCATCATCGTCCAGCTGGCCATCTGCCTTGGCTGCACTAATCATTGCGCGCAGCATCAGCTCAGCATTGGCTTCATCATCAGCAGTCACCTGTTCCGGCTCATTACCCTGTAATGCGGTATTAAACAGGTCGCCAAAGTTATTGCCAGCGCTTCCCTGAGTTTGCGCACCGCCGCCCAGCGAGTTCAGTAATCCACCCAAACCGCCAGCTGCTGCGCCACCCTGGCCACCCGCCAGGCCACCCAGCATTCCGGCAAGACCACCACCGGCACCACTCTGGCCACCGGTCAAGCCGCCTAATAAGCCACCCAAACCGCCGCTGCTGCCACCGGCACCACCCGTCAGGCTGCCCAGTAAACCACCCAGACCGCCACCGCTTTGGCCGCTGCTGCCAGAATTCATTAGTTTCCCTACACCTTTGGCTACCATGATTCCCATAGCGACTTTGCCGAGTGTGCCCATTAAGCTCATATCTATCTCCGGTTTGTTTGATGCTGAAGGAAATTCGTTTAAAGATTAACGAGGTAAAGCGAATTCCCCAGTATTTTTTGATTAATAATTAGCGGGAAGAATAGTATCACTATCACAATGAAAAGTATCATACACAGGTTTATTTTTGTTGTTATTGAACCGGACAGCGAAGTGGCGGTGTTATCGCTATCCGGTTATGCCGGTTTAATGGCTGAAGACAGGAGATGCTTCAGGCTACCATATCAACCAGTTTCAGGCGTTGTACCTTACCGGATGGCCCTTTGGGCAATTCTTCCATAATGTGAATCTGTGTTGGCGCTTTAAACGCTCCCAACTGCGCTCTGACGTGAGAACAAAGCGCTTCACCATCGGTGCTCATGCCTTGTTTTAATACCACGCAGGCCATCACATCCTGACCATAAGCACGGTGCGGCACACCAAATGCAGCGGCTTCAAGCACACAATCGTGAGCAAATAAAGCCTCATCAATTTCACGTGGTGAGATGTTTTCGCCACCTTTGATAATCAGTTCTTTCAGACGACCGGTAATAAAGAAATAACCTTCTTCATCCTGCATCGCCAGATCACCGGTATGTAACCAGCCATCAGCTTCCAGTGTGTCGTTGGTAGCCTGCTCGTTTTTATAATAAGCACACATCACATTATCACCGCGAATCATCAGTTCGCCGGAGACACCCCGTGGACATTCATTGCCCTGCTCATCAATAATCTTTGCTTCATTGCCATAAGCAATACCCGGTGAGCCGTATTTAATCTGTCCGGGGGGCAGGGGATTCGCCAGAATCTGAGCGGCGGTTTCGGTTAAGCCCATGGTTTCAATCAGGGAGACAGCAAACCGCTGTTCGAATTCTTTATGCATTTCCGGTGATAAAGGCGCAGAGGCCGAACGCCCGAACCGTACCCGGCTTTTAAGGTAACTCAGGTTGTCATCCGCCAGACCTTCACGTTCCGCATGATCCAGCAGATAAGCGACGATAGTGGGTACCAGACTGAACCAGGTACACTCATTCTGCACCAGGCAATCCCAGAATGCTGAAACGCTAAAGCGCTGCGGCAGAACAATGCTGCCTCCGCTAACCAGCGATCCCATCACCGAGACGCACTCAGCATTAATGTGATACAGCGGTAAGACACATAAGCCACGGTCTTCAGCCGTTAACTCGTGTGCTGTAGCGGTATTGCGGCCACCGGCAAGCATATTTTTATGCGAAAGCAAGACACCTTTCGGGCGTCCTGTTGTACCGGAGGTGTAGATCAGTACCGCATAATCATCTGCGGCCAGGGCTTCCGTTGCTACGTTTTCCGGGCTGATTGCTTGCACAGCATCCACCGGGAAAGGTGACAGGCCTTCAGTGGTGCGGATGGTTTCAACCCGCCCCAATAATTCCGGAAATTTACCGGCGTAATGTTCAGAGACAAACAATAGTCTTGCATCGCTGTGCTCAAGCACATATTCCAACACACTACCACCAGCCACCGCATTCATTGGCACAATTACTACACCGGCATACATGGCTCCGAGCATGAGGACAACGGTCTGATAGCCGTTATCCATCAGCATAGCGATTTTGTCGCCTTTACCAATCCCCCGAGCGGTTAACTGCTGAGCTAATTCACGGGCATGCTGCTGTAAACCGGCATAGGTCATCACCTGTTGTGCTTCAGGTGTGATCAGGAAGCTGCGTTCCGGCTGCTGCTGAGCATGCTGATCAATCATCTCACGGACGGTGAGCGGTATATTCATTGCAGTTGTCATATCAGGCTCCTGCAATTCCCTGTTTTTCCCAGTACTCACCAAATATCTCATCAAGCGTTGGTTCATTGGGTTCAATGGTGCGCACAATTTTGGTGGTATTCATAAAGTGACGGTAATTCAGATTGTCATCAATGCTGTTGCCACCCCAGGAGCCGCAGCCCATCGACAGTGAGAACGGCATACCATTATTGAAGCTGCCGCCGGTAGCAAAGGTATGGGCCTGATTTACAATCACCCGGCATACCGGTAGTTTTTCGCCAAGGTGAGACACATGCTGATCATCCTGCGTGTGGATGCTGAGGGAGTGGCCCTGGCCTTTGAAGCGCAGGATGCCTTCTGCAATGTCACAGGCGTGATCGAAATCGGTTGCCCGGTAAACCGCCAGCACCGGACTCAGTTTTTCATCCGAATAAGGATAATCAACGCCCCAGCCACTTTCCTCTACCATCAGGCAGCGCACAGTATCACCCTGTAAGGCATCACGCTGAAAACCGGCGACGTCAACAATGCGGCTGGCTTTCTGGGCAATAACATGGCGGCTTAAATGACCATGCTCATCCCAGAGTACGGACTGCAGTTGCTGCTTTTCTGCGGCATCCAGCATACGGGCACCGGCCTGTTCCATTGCTGCCATCATGTCGTCATACACTGCATCCAGCACAATCAGGCTGTTTTCTGAGGAACAGCTGGTAGCATTATCAAAAGTCTTGGAAGCCATGACTTTTTGTGCGGCATCGGCGAGATCAGCGGAATCATCGATAATCGATGGCACATTGCCGGAACCCACACCCAGTGCCGGTGTGCCGCTGGAATAACAGGCCCGCACATTATTTTGTGAGCCGGTAACCACAATCAGGTCTACCTGGCGCATTAATTCATAGCTATTCGCCTTATTGATTGGCATCGGCAGCATCTGCACCAGGTCACGGGGTGCACCCAGCTTGTCCAGCACAGCATGAATTAAAAGAATCAATTCATTACATACACCCTGACCTTTCGGAGAGGGAGCGAGAATAATGGCATTAGCGCATTTCAGGGCATTCAATACGTTGTTAAAAGGCGTTGCCACCGGATTGGTTGAAGGTACCACGGCACCAACCACGCCAATCGGGCGGGCAATTTCCACCAGACCCTGTTCCGGTTTGTCGGCGATAATACCAACGGTCTGCGCCTGTTTTAAATCCCGTAATAAGCCCAGCGTTTTACGGTGATTTTTAATAATCTTGTCATCGACATCACCGATGCCGGTATCACTTACAGCCTGTTCTGATAGACGGCGATTATTTGCCGGTTCCATCAGTGTCCAGGCAACACCCAGCACAACCTCATCGACCTGCGCCTGTGTATAACCGGCAAAAATTTCCTGTGCCGCGCGGGCACGGCGCATTAAACCGGCAACCGTTTCAATAGCGGCTTGTTGTTGATCAGATGGTATACTCGCAGACATTTGCGTTGCTTGCTCCATAAATTCGGGTGTAAGGGTTGAAAACCCTCCCCTGAACGGGGAGGGCAGGGAGGTAGTCAGATCACTCTTTCTTCAGGTCTTTCAGCAGACCGGTCAGGTATTCCTGACGCTTCTTCCACATTTCCTGAACATCTGCACGGGACATGATGCGTAGTGGAGAACCACCGGCTTTCATTTTGCCTGCAACTTTCTTGTCACCAAACATGGCTTCAGAACCTTTCGCCAGGAACTCAAGTACTTCATCAGGTGTACCTTTTGGTGCCATAATGCCACGGAAGTTAACGCTGGAATCATCAACCTCATAACCCTGTTCCATCAGTGTGGGTACATCAGGCAGGAACTCTTCGTTACGCTGCAGATCCATTACACCCAGGATTTTCAGGCGGTCACGGCTACGGTAAGCATCAGACAGGTTGTTAACACCTGCCATAGTCTGTCCGCCCAGTACAAATTGCAGTGCTTTTACACCACCACCGGCAGGTACATACTTCATGTCAACCTCAGCAACTTTGTTCAGCTGCAGCGCCGCAATGTGGTGACCTACATAAAGACCAGCACCGGAAACAGTCAGCTTGCCAGGGTTAGCTTTGGCATATTCAACCACATCTTTCATTGAGTTGAATTCGCTGTCCTTATTCACAATGAATACCGCCGGATCAGCACCCCAGTTGGCAATTGGCTCAAGGTTGTCGATGTTGTACTTCACCTTATCAGGGAAGGCGATAGACTGGGCAATAAAGTGTGGGATGTTGTATGCCGCCAGCTCATAACCGTTTGGCTTGGCTTTAGTGACAAACTTATTCCAGCCAACCTGACCACCAGCGCCCGGCTTGTTGATAACGACGATAGGCTGGCCACCCAGATAAACACCTTTGTCTTCTTTGTCAGTTTTGGCTGACATCATCGTGACAATACGTGCCTGGAAGTCTGTTGCACCACCGGCACCATAAGCTACCGTCAGTGAAATCGGACGATCCGGAAAGTCTCCATGGCCATCCGCATGAGTAACGGCAGACAGGGAGAATAACATCAGGCCGGAGGCCAGGGTTTTACTCAGTTTACTTTTTAATAGTGATTGAATCATGACTTCACTCCTCCTCAGGGTGAATATGCATAATGAATAAAAGATAAGCCCGTTGGATCAGGTTCATCAGAGAAATAAACCTCTTGGCGTTTGTACTTTCAAGAGGATGGAAAACAGAACATACATTACACCAATAAAACCAGCAGAAACCAGTACGCTATTGGTTATACGTTGTATAAAATTTTCACCGGGATGATAAATCAGCGCCAGCAGGAACAAGGCGACCAGCGAGCTGCTATACATACCAAAATATTCGACAGCCATCACATAAGCCACGATCACCAGCAGCGCCGGTAATAGCCGCAGCAGAGGGATGGACTGAATATCACCGGTACCCAGGCCAATGAGTTCACGCCCCAGTGCCAGAGCGCTCAGCGCAAACAAGGCGATGCTGACAATGAACGGAAACAGGTAAACCTCAGGGTTATCATGGCCGGTACATAACCAGAGTAAAAAGCCCGAAAACAGAAAGACCAGAATAGCGGCGATGCGTGAACCTTTCATTATGCTGCCTCCTGTGCTTTCATTGCTGCCTGTTCTCTGCTCAGGCGGTTACTGCGCATTTCACTGTATATGCTGAAACCAATAGAGAGTACGCATAGCGCAATTACAATCAGGTTGATTGTACCGCTGAAGAAGTATGCCCATGGCCCGTCCATACTGTCAGCAATCATGCGGCCCTGAAGGAAGTTGGTTTCAGTGAGCTGACCAAGGATCAGACCAAGTACCAGAGGTGCCGGGCTGAAACCGATTTTAGCAGCGAAGTACATACCGATACCCAGGGTAAACATGACAATGACATCGGATAAGCTGTTCTGCACACTGTAAGTACCAAATACGGCGAGTACAGTTACTGCTGCTGCCATCACATGATTGGGAATACGGGTCACAAACCGGCTGTAACGACTGATGGATAAACCAAAAATCATCATCAGTACCTGTCCAACCAGGAGAGAATCAATAAAGGTCCAGGTAACAGCGCTGTGTACGGTAAACAAATCCGGCCCCGGGAATAAGCCATTAATGAGCAGGCCGCCAAGCAAAACAGCTGCGGTAGGACTGCCCGGAATGCCCAGCGTTAACAGCGGCACCAATGACGGGCCAACCATGGCATTATTTGCACTTTCAGCAGCAATAACACCATCCGGCTCACCTTTACCAAACTTACTGCTGTCTTTACTGGTTTTACGGGTTTGGTCGTAGGCAACCAAACCGGCGATTTGGCCACCGGCACCGGGAATAACACCAACAATGCTGCCGGTTACCGTGCCGATAGTCAGCGCCCGCAGGCGACTCAGATTATATTTAATCGACCGCCAGATGCTGTGATTTTCCAGTTCGTTCATCTCTACTTCGCCGGTGGGGGCTTTCGATTCAAGCAGAGTCAGCACCTGTGGGATGGCGAACAGGCCAATCAGGGCGGCAATAACATGAACACCACCGGTCAGGTGTTCACTAAACGCAAAGCGTTCCTCACCCAGTACGGGGTTGTAACCAATCGTGGAAATCCATAAACCAACTGCACCGGCGATGAGGCCTTTAATGACACTGCCGCCGCCCAGTGAGGCAATGATGGTGACGCCAAAAATGGAAATCCAGAATAATTCAGCCGGGCCGAACTTAAGTGCAAGGTCAGCCAGCGGCGGTGTAAAAAAGATCAGCAGGAAAACCCCAATTACCCCGCCGATCAGTGAACTGATAAAACAGTAGTGCAGGGCTTCAGTCGCGCGCCCCTGCTGAGCCATCGGGTGGCCGTCCATTACCGTCGCGATATTGGCGGGCGCACCGGGAATATTAACCAGAATGCCACTGACCGCGCCACCGGCCACTGTTGAGGTGTATACTGCACCTAACAGAATCAGTGATGCTGTCGGTTCCATTTGAAAAGTAAAGGGGATAAGTAACGCGACTGCCATGGTTGGACTGAGTCCGGGTGTTGCTCCCAAAATCAGGCCGCCTATGGTACCCCCAACTAAAATCATAAAGTGGGTTAGCGTAAAAACTTCCCCGAAGTATTGTAGAAATTCCAAGCCAGTTCTCCTCAGTATGGCTCCGGGAGCTAGTTAACAGCAGGCGAGATTACTGTCAGAAGCACCTGGTCATATAATTCATATATATGAGTTATGTTATTTACATTAACGCCATATTGTTGTCAAATGATATCCATTACTTTTATTCATAAAACACTAACAGGGATCGAATGAATTCCCGTAACCCGGCGAAGCCGCTTTACCAAATTGTCGAAGATCATATTACACAGCTGATTAACAGCGGGTCACTGGTGCATGGTGACCTGATACCGGCTGAACCCAAACTGGCGCAACAGCTCGGCGTAAGCCAGGGCACGGTGAAAAAAGCCATTGATAATCTGGTGTGGCAGAAACGGCTGTATCGTCATCAGGGTAAAGGAACCTATGTATCCGCGATTGATTTTAATAATTCACTGTTCCGGTTTACCTCTTATGGTAATGAACAGGGCGCAGATGCCCGTATTCGGAAGGAAACACTGGCACGCGAACGGCGGGTAGCTGCTGAACATATTTGTCAGCGACTTAATGTTGCCCAGCCAGCAGAAGAAATTTATATCGAGCGCGTTGGTTATGTATCCGGTGAGCCGGTACTGGTGGAATATTCACACTGGCTGGCGGATAAGGTGGCCGGACTGGAAGATGAAAGTCTGCATATTCCGGATCTGTTTTATGCGCTGATTGTGGAGCGCTTTCAATTGCCGATTGTACGCGCTGAAGAGACCCTGATTGCCGGTGCTGCGGGTGAGCATACAGCTAAGCGCCTTAAGATTGCAGCAGGAACTCCGGTGCTGATTTTGAAACGTTCGACTTATACGGTGAACGACCAGATCGTCGAAGTGCGGACATCGGTGGGGCGTTCAGATAAATTCAGTTATAAAACTGAGATTCGCTGAGTGTCTGAGCCTTCCCGGTATCCGGCCTCTCATCATTTCGATCAAACATCACCTTTACCTGCCTACCCGGTTTTCAGCGGTAATGGGCACTTTGATGTATGTGTTATTGGTGGTGGTTATACAGGGCTGAGCAGTGCGCTGCATCTGGCCGAACTGGGTTATCGGGTCGCATTACTTGAAGCAAAGTGTGTCGGTTGGGGAGCGTCCGGGCGTAATGGCGGGCAGCTGGGTTATGGCATGGCACCATTGCAACAGGATTTGATTCGTCGTTTTGGTGAAGAGGCAGCTAAGCATTTCTGGGATATCTCTGTTGCAGCGGTGGATTTGTTTCACGACCTATGTGGCAGGCATTCGATCTCCTGTGACTTTCGCCCGGGGAATATGGCCTGTGCAGTCACTGCTGCGGATTATGCTGAGTTGCGGCAGCATGCTGAAATTGTGGCTGGCTATGGTGAAAATATTTATCAGCTGTTTGACCCGGCAGAGGCGCAGAAAGTAACCGGTAGCCCGGTATATCAGGGCGCAATACTCGCACAGAAAGCCGGACATATTAATCCGCTGAAATATGCGCTGGGTTTGGCGCAGGCTGCTGAAAAGGCAGGGGTGCGGTTATTTGAAAACAGCGTAGTTAAGCACATTAACTTTGCCGACTCTGTCACTATTGATCTTGAGGGCGGCAGAATGACAGCTGATTATGCAGTTATTGCCTGCAATGGTTACCTGGGCGCATTAGATAAGACACTGGCTAAGCGCATATTACCGATTGCTAACTACCAGATGGCAACGGCGCCATTGGATGAGGTGATGCGGGGTTCGCTGCTTACCGGTGGAATGTGTGCCTGGGATACCAGTCGTAGCGTGCATTATTTCCGGTTAACACCGGATCAGCGTCTGGTCATGGGTGGTGGCATCAGTGTGCCGGGGTATCCGCCACGGCAGCTGGAAAAAGACTGCCGTAAACATCTGGCTTATGTATATCCGCAGCTAAAGGATGTCGCACTGGATTTTATCTGGGGCGGAACTGTCGCAGGCACCCGAAATCAG
>JBMZDK010000164.1:0-9295 GCA_049614265.1 Thiolinea sp. | reverse complement strand
AGGTGGTTGAGGTTTCACCATTTGGGATGAAAGAGTTGGATTTTACTGAACACCGTAAGGTGCCGGTGTTGCGTGATGGTGAACAGGTGATTGTCGAGTCAGCGACGATTGTTCGTCATCTGAATCAACATCACGCCAAAGTGCCGGTCGCAGAGGATGCTGAAGCGTGGATGCAATGGATAGATAATAAACTGGTGCACTTGCTGCCGCCGTTAGTACATCCTGATTTTCGTACTTCTTTCCGGAATTTTGCCACCGTGATGTCCCGTGAACAAATCTCAGGTATTAAGGGCTTTGTGATCAGATTGGGTGGGGCATTGGCTATGCCAAAAGTGGCGCGCAAAATGAAGGCAAAACATCAGATAGAAAATGCGCCAGAGGAATTTGCTGCGGCAATTGAGCATTGGGTAATAGCAGGTCTTGCAGGAAACGCTTTTTTTGGCGGTGATCACCCGGATCAGGTGGATACCAGTGTGTTTGGTGTGCTGCATTCTGTAGCAGGGTTGGATTTCCTGGAGCAGGAAAAATCACAGAACCAGGACTTTGGTCGTTGGTATGAAGCTTGTGCCGTAACGATGGTATAAACAAATGGGCAAAAGCTTTAAGGGATTTTATAAATCTTGTGTTGTGGTAGCGGATTCGCAGGTATCCGAAAGCTTTTAGTCTGATGTTTGGTGATGATTTTTTTATTGAATACTGATGAAAACAGTAGGAGTGGGTAATGCAGGTAGATGAGGCTATTCTGGCGCGCAAATCGGTACGGGCGTTTTTAGATAAACCGGTGGCCCGGGAAACAATAGACCATATTCTGGAAGTTGCTCGTTATGCTCCTTCCGGCACGAATACTCAGCCCTGGAAAGTTGTTGTATTGAGTGGTGAGCCAATGCATGATTTGCAGCAACAAATTATTACTCACTTTAATGAGCAGGGGCAGGGTAAAGCCGACTACGATTATTACCCACAGGAATGGCGTTCACCCTATCTGGATCGTCGCCGGGCTTGCGGATTGCAATTGTACAAGACGTTGGGTATTACCCGTGAAGACAAGGAGCGTCAGCGAGAGCAGTGGGTCGCAAATTACCATGCTTTTGGTGCGCCGGTGATGTTGTTATTCTTTATGGATAAGGATTTGGGGGCGGGTTCTTTTATGGACTACGGTATGTTTTTGCAGTCCGTTATGCTTGCTGCACAAGGTGCGGGCTTAGCAACCTGTCCACAGGCATCTGTAGCAGATTATCCTGATATTGTTCGTAAATTTTTAGGCTATAGTGATACACAGATTATGTTATGCGGGATTGCTTTAGGCTATGAAGACAAGGAGGCTCTGGTTAACAGTTATCGTACGCCTCGCGAGCCGCTGACAAACTTTGTTGAATATTTCGAGTGAGATTTGTTAAGGCGTATCGTTTTGATGGAACCGGGGTTGCGGCTGGTAAAGCTATATCAGATATGGAAGAATGCCCGCTTCTTTGGTGTTGGTCTGGTGGCGTGTGATTAATAAGCTGGTTATTTTTGGTGTTGGGTTGATTGGTGGTTCATTGGCACTTGCCCTGCGCAAAAAAGCTTATTGCCAGCAAATCGTTGGTTGTAGCCGGAATGCAGAACATTTGCAGCGTGCAGTTGACCTGGGTGTAATTGATAGTTATACCCTTGACCCCCATGCAGCAGTTAGCGGCGCGGATATGATTTTTCTGGCTGTCCCTGTTGGGGCGATGCAGGCAGTCTTGCAGCAAATTGAGCCGGCACTTGAAGATTTTGCGGTGTTGACTGATGGTGGTAGTGCGAAGGGGGCAATCGTAAACTCAGCCCGGGCGACGCTGGGAGCAGGTGCTTTAGCACGTTTTGTACCGGGTCATCCCATTGCCGGGCGCGAACGTAGCGGTGTTGATGCGGCTTTGGGCGACTTATATACAGGTAAGCGAGTGATATTAACGCCCCTGCCTGAAACGGATTCAGTCGCGTTGGAAAAAGTCGATGCGATGTGGCGTGCTACAGGGGCATTGGTTGAGAATATGCCGGTGCAGTTGCATGATGAGGTATTAGCGGCAACCAGTCATTTACCACATGTACTCGCATTTTCGATGGTTGATACTTTGTTAAAGCGTCCGCAAAGTGAAGATATCCTGCGCTATGCGGCAGGAGGATTTAAAGACTTTACCCGTATCGCTTCGAGTGACCCGGTTATGTGGCGTGATATCTGTCTGCATAATAGTGATGCGGTTTTGGATATGATTCAGGCTTTGCAGAATAATCTCAGTGATTTTGCTGCCTTAATTGAAGCACAGGATGGTCATGGCCTGCTGGAGTTAATGGCGACTTCGAAGCAGGCCCGGGATCGTTATGTGGCTCAATTGGATGCAGGATAATCCGGTTTTCTGTTTTCAGGTTGTTTTAATTTTATTACTGCCCCTATCTCTTAGCTTTTCAGGTGTGCTGAGCCGTGTTGTCAATATTAAGGAGTGAGCTGTGGATAAATCCACACACATAAAAATGATAGCCGTTGGTCTATGGGTGAATTTTTCAAATGCCTAGCTTGGTGCCGGTTATTACCATTGATGGCCCTGCTGGTGCTGGCAAAGGTACTATTGCTGGTTTGCTGGCTCAAAAGTTGGGATGGCACCTTCTTGATAGTGGGGCTATCTATCGGGTTGCCGGGTTAGCGACGATCAACAACGGCATCGGGCCAGATAGTCCTGAGGCGATTGTAGAATTGCTGCATAAACTCGAGATTGCGTTTGTTAACGGTAAAGTCTATGCAGATCAGAAGGATATTAGTCTGGAAATTCGCGATCCGGCAGTGGCAGGTATCACTTCAAAAATTGCGGCATTGCCTGCGGTCAGAACGGCATTGATGGAACGGCAACGTGCCTTTCGACGCCTTCCGGGATTGGTGGCGGATGGTCGTGACATGGGAACTGTGGTTTTTCCTGATGCGACATTAAAAATTTTTCTCACCGCAAGCCCCCAGGTTAGGGGTGAACGGCGCTATAAGCAGTTGAGTGAGCAGGGAATTAGTGCTACCCTTGCGGCCCTTATTAAGGAGATCGCTGCCCGGGATAAACGTGATGCGGAGCGAGCGGTCGCGCCTTTGCGTCCAGCAGACGATGCTGTTTGCATTGATAGCAGTTGTCTGACACCTGAGCAGGTGCTGGCTGAGATTTGCAGTCACCTGTAGTGCCACTAAGATGATGGTGCAACTATTTGAATAATAGTGGAGTCAGATTTTAAAACGAACGTAACAGGCCCAGACAAGGAATGTCCGGGCTTTTTATTTTTTGCCCATTGTAACAGGATAGTTACAGTGCTCATTATTATTGATTAACAGGTAATTTTATTCATGTCCGAAAGTTTTGCAGAACTGTTTGAAGAGAGCCTTTCTTATACCCAGATGAAACCAGGCTCTTTGGTTAATGCATCGGTTATTGACGTGCGCTCTGACTTTATTATTGTCAGCGCAGGTTTAAAGTCAGAGGGTGTTATCCCGGCCGAACAGTTCAAAAACGAGAAAGGCGAAGTCACCGTTCAGGTAGGTGATTTGGTCGAAGTTGCTCTGGATACCGTTGAAGATGGTTTTGGTGAAACCCGTCTTTCCCGTGAGAAAGCGCGTCGTATGCGTGCATGGGAAGTGCTGGATGAAGCCTTTAATAATGACGAAATCGTCACCGGTATTATTACCGGTAAAGTTAAAGGTGGTTTCACGGTTGAGCTGAGTGACATCCGTGCTTTTCTGCCAGGCTCACTGGTTGATGTCCGCCCGGTGCGCGACACAGCTTATCTGGAAGGTAAAGAGCTGGAGTTTAAACTGATCAAGCTGGATCAGAAACGTAATAATGTAGTGGTTTCACGTCGTGCTGTAGTTGAAGAAGAGTACAGCGCAGAGCGTGAAGCACTGTTGGATAATCTGCAGGAAGGCCAGACTGTTAAAGGTGTGGTTAAGAATCTGACTGATTATGGTGCGTTCCTTGATCTTGGTGGTATTGATGGTCTGCTGCACATCACTGATATGGCCTGGAAGCGTGTAAAGCACCCTTCTGAAGTGGTTAATATTGGTGATGAAATTGACGTTAAAGTACTGAAGTTTGATAAAGAAAAGAATCGTGTTTCTCTCGGACTTAAGCAACTGGGCGAAGATCCATGGCAGGATCTGGTTCGTCGTTATCCACGCGAAACCCGCCTGTTTGGTAAAGTCAGTAATTTGACTGACTACGGTTGTTTCGTTGAAATCGAAGATGGCGTTGAAGGTCTGGTGCATGTGTCTGAAATGGACTGGACTAACAAGAACGTTAACCCGGCAAAAGTTGTGACGCTGGGTGATGAAGTTGAAGTCATGATTCTGGATATTGACGCTGACCGCCGCCGTATTTCTTTAGGCATGAAGCAGTGCCAGCCTAACCCATGGGATGAGTTCGCTGCGACTAATAATAAGAACGATAAGGTATCCGGTAAAATCAAGTCGATTACTGACTTCGGTATCTTTATTGGTCTTGATGGTGGCATTGATGGTTTGGTGCACTTGTCTGATATTTCCTGGAATGCTCCGGGTGAAGAAGCAGTACGTAACTATAAGAAGGGTGACGAGGTTGAAGCTGTTGTCTTGGCTGTTGATCCTGAGCGTGAGCGTATTTCTCTGGGTATTAAGCAGTTGGAACAGGATCCGTTCTCTAACTTTGTTGCAGCGCACAGTAAAGGTAGCGTGGTTACCGGTACTGTTGTTGAAGTGACGGCAAAGTCAGCTAAAATCGACTTAGGTGAAGGTATTGAAGGTATTCTCCGTGCCTCCGAGTTGTCACGCGAGCGTGTTGAAGATGCCCGTACTCAGCTGAGAGAAGGCGATCAGGTTGAAGCTAAGTTCATGGGTGTAGATCGCAAGACCCGTGCGATTAACCTGTCGATCAAAGCGAAAGAAAATGAAGATGAAGCACGTGTGATGAAAGAGTACAGCAGCAAGTCTGGTGGTGCTTCTACATCGCTCGGCGATATTTTCAAAGAGCAGATGAGCGAATAAAAACTCATTTGTTGAAAGGATAATAGCATTTGCCATGGATGGCGAGACGTTCTTTATCATGAATAAAAGTTGCGAATTTGCAGCTTTTATTCTCTTATCCCGTTAAAATTATTTAATCGCACGCCAAATGTTTTTGACGTTAACGTGCAGATATCCCTATTTTCATAATGGTGCCTCAGGAGTGTAACGGATGACCAAATCTGAAATTATCGATATTTTAACCCGCAAACAAAGTCACTTAAGCAGCAAAGATGTTGAGCTGTCTGTAAAAATGTTGCTCGAGAGTATGAGCCAGACTTTGTCAACAGGGGGGCGTATTGAAATCAGGGGGTTCGGTAGTTTTTCATTGCATCATCGTACTGCGAGAAAAGGCCGTAATCCGAAAACTGGTGATCAGGTCGATTTGCCGCCAAAATTTGTTCCACATTTTAAGCCCGGAAAGGAATTACGTGAGCGTGTTAATGCGTCGCGCAACGACTTCCCGATTCAGGATTAAGCATAATTTAATGCCTCAGCAGTATGGCCGATACTCCTGGTAAGCAAGGTTCGCTGTATTAAAGAGTCTGGGCATTAAACACCAGGTTATTGTTACACGCAACTTATGCAGGAAATATTATTCTTACTGCTGCCTTTGGCATTTTATTCGGGTTGGAACGCTGCACGAAAGCGCAATAAACAACAAAATAAGCCAGAAGAAAATGGTGCCTCTACTCAGTTTGTAAAGGGAATCAATTTTCTACTCAATGAAGAGCCGGATAAAGCGCTGGATATTTTTCTGGAGTCACCGGCAATTGATGCTCAGACTGCCGATACCTTTTTGTCTTTAGGAAACATGTTCCGCAATCGGGGCGAAGTGAACCGTGCCTTACGGGTTCACCAGCATCTGGTTGCCCGTCCTGATCTGGATAATCAGCAGCGCCAGGCTGCAATGTTAGCATTGGGCGAGGATTTTTTTGCTGCGGGTATGCTAGACCGTGCAGAAAGCGTATTTCGGGAAATTGTGAGTAAATATCCCGGCAATACTAAAGCTACTGAGCCTTTGCGGCATATATATGAGCAGTTGCAGGATTGGGATAAGGCGATTGAACTGAGTGAGCATTCTGCGCAGTCACAACATGATAAACACCGTTTTATTGCCCACTATTATTGTGAACAGGCTACAACCTATTTACAGCAAAATAAATTATACCAGGCTGATGAGAGTTTAAAGAATGCTTTACAGGTATCTTCAGAATCAGCAAGGGTTAAAGTACTGCAGGCTGAACTGGCTTTGTCCCGCAACAGGAGGGATCAGGCCTTAGTTTATTTCTGTGATGCCATTAAAAAGGATGCCCGGCTTTTGGGAATGCTGTCCCCACGACTGTTGGAGGTTTATTCCCGGTCAGAAGAACTGCAGCAGTTATATCAGTTTGTCAAACAGCAATATCATAACAATGAAAATTCCCGTTTGTTCCCCGCGCTTTTGGACTTTGCCTATTCCAGTGGTGAAACTGAAGATTTAGAGAGTTTAATTATTTCACATCTTGAGACTGGTCGGGTTAACATGCAAACACTTTTCCGCTCATTGAAAACTTTGCAGCAAAATAACGTCGAGACTTCGGAATTTATGCCCGCTTTTATAGCGGCGCTGGAGTGTTTAAATAAAGAAGATGCTCGTTTTCAGTGTTTACAATGTGGCTATAAGATGCAGGATTATTTATGGCGTTGTCCTGCATGCCAGCAGTGGGATTCTGTATCACACCATTAACTGAATGAGGTAGTCAGTGTCTAGTCGTTTGATTGTTGCTTTGGACTTTCCTGATCGTGAATCAGCATTAGCTTTTACCGGGCTTTTGTCACCGGAAATGTGTCGGCTTAAAGTTGGATTTGAGTTGTTTGTTGCGGCTGGCCCTGAATTGGTCAGAGAGCTGGTAGCCCGGGGTTATGATGTCTTTCTTGATTTAAAATTTCATGACATTCCTAATACGGTGGCATCAGCGTGTCGTGCAGCAGCAGAACTGGGAGTTTGGATGATTAATGTCCATGCCAGTGGTGGTGATAAAATGATGGCTGCCGCACGGCAGGCATTAGATGACTATTCTGATCCGCCGAAATTGATTGCGGTGACTGTGTTAACGTCAATGGATAATGAGCAATTACAAAAGACCGGTGTGCAGGCAGAAAACCCGCTGACACAGGTTTGTCATCTGGCTCAACTGACAGCTGATGCCGGGCTGGATGGTGTTGTGTGTTCTGCGCAGGAAGCAGTACTGTTAAAACAGCAACTGGGAGATGGATTTTTACTTGTAACGCCTGGTATTCGCCCTGAGGGGAGTACACAGGGCGATCAGGCCCGGACAATGACACCGGAACAGGCAGCAGTAGCGGGTATAGACTATATTGTAGTGGGGCGTCCGGTAACGCAGGCAGAAGAGCCGTTGGCGATGATTGCCCGGATCAATGCAGCACTGGCTTAAATCCGGCCTGCAGAAAGTGTTATTAGCAGTATGGCAGAAGTTTTAACTGATCACCTGGCCTGGCAGTACTCAGGTGAAGTTATCTGAATAGCTTTTGTGTAAAGACTTAATCAGTCGTTTACTGTTTTGGTGTTTATGCCTTCAAACCAGAAGTTATAACGGCTAAAGCGTGATGAGGAATGGCAGAATCAGGGTAATTATGCCAGAATTCATACAGGGTTTATGGAGGCGTACCCTTGTCTCCCCGGACAGGATCAGATCATGAACATGGATGAAAGCGAAGGCGAACTTTTTAAAAAACTGGACAGTAATGTTTATCTGACAGGAAATGATAAACAGGCACTGAAAAGTATTTTTAAAGGCTTGCAACAGCGCTTATTAGAACGTGAAGACAACCTGAAGGGTTTGTCTGGTGTGCTGTTGGAAAAAGACGGTCATGTCCGTGTACGTGATGCGCGTATCGATGAACGCGATGCCCGGCTAGAGAAATTGGGTCGCCAGCTGGCAGAGAAGGATGAATTGCTGAATCAGCTGGCGCGTGAATTATCTGAAAAAGACTCTGCTTTTACACAACAAGCCACTTTTCTGAATCAAAAAGACGGTCTGATGCAGCAGCGGGATGACATCCTGCAGCAGAAGGACTCCCGCATTAAGCAGATCGAAAACCGCCTTGTTACTTATGAAAAACAGCTGCAGGAAAAAGAAACCCTGATCCAGCAGCGTGACCGCCAAATGGAGGACAAAGATCGCACGTTGTTGCGCATCGATCAGGCGATCCAGAATAAAGACAAGCAAATTCAGGGGCGGGATGAAAGCCTGCAGAAGAAAGACCAGTTGCTGCTGGAACGTGATCAGCTATTAAAAGAGCGTACCCGTCAAACCCTTGAACAGGAAAAATTACTTAAAGAACGCGATCATCAGTTATCTAACCGTGATCAAAATCTGACAGAGCGTGATCGCCAGGTTGCTGAGCGTGATCTGCGGGTTGAAGAAGCGCAGCAACATATGGCGACGATGAACAAGGCCGTTCGTCAACGTGAAGATGATGTGCGTGAGCGCGAGGAGCTGCTTAAAACGAAGGAGCAACTGGTCACAGATCGTGATCAGCGATTGGTTACTCAGCAGAAGCAGCTTGAAGCCCGTGATCTGACGGTCTATGAGCGTGATAAGCACCTTAAAGAACGTGACGCCACTGTTGCTGAGCGCGACAGGCAAATTGCTGAACGTGATCAGGCGATTCAAAGCCGTGACCAGCAGAGCTATAAATACCTTGAGTCGCTGGAGAATCTGGAAGACCTGTTACAGGATCGTGATTTACAGGTGACTACCCGTGATCGTCAATTGACTTTGCGTGATGAGCGTATCGCCAAGACGGATGGTGATCTGTTGGGTCGGGACAAGACGATTACTGAGCGTGATACGCAAATCCGGGATCGTGACAAGCAGCTTCGTCAACGTGATGTTGCAGTTAGCGAGCGTGATCAGGTCATTCGCGAACGTGATCAGCGCATTACATCGCAGGATTTGCAGTTGCGTGAGCGTGATAAGCAGATTCAACTACGTGACTCTCAGCTCAAAGGTCGCGATGATAGTCTGAGTGAGCGTGATAATCAGATTAAGGAGCGCGATGGCAAAGTACTGTCTCTGGGTGAGCAGCTGCAGGTTCGGGAAGAAACCATTGCCAGCCGCGATAAAACGCTGGGGCAGCGTGATCAGGCTTTAAGCCAGCGTGAAGAGTCGCTTAAAGACCGGGATCAGCAAATTGAAATTCGTGATGCTACGCTGAAAACCCGTGATGCCAGTTTGCATGAGCGTGATCAGCAGATTCGTGGTT
>JBMZDK010000163.1:0-9353 GCA_049614265.1 Thiolinea sp. | reverse complement strand
TCAGTCATTACAGTCCGTACAAGGTGGCCGAGGTGTTCAATATGCTGAGTGCTTTGTTCCCAGGTCGGATTGATTTGGGCATAGGGCGTGCGCCCGGTGGTGATGGTTTGGCATCAGCCGCACTTGCCTGGCCCAGTGCCCCACAAAGTGCCAGTAGTTATCCGGCGCAGGCTTCAACGCTGAAAGCCTTATTAGAGCAAACCATGCCCGACGATCACCCTTGGGCGGATTTACACATTAGTCCGGTGCAGGACGCTGGCCCGGAACTGTGGATGCTGGGTTCCAGCGGTGGTAGCGCTGAGCTGGCCGGGCAGGTGGGCATGAATCTGGCGCTGGCACGTTTTATTACGCCGGATCATTGTACGCCTGAAATTTTTGATGCTTATGAGCGGGGTTGGGCAGCAGGTGGGCATCAGGGCACGCCAAAGCGGATGCTGGCGATTGGCGCTTTTTGTGCGGAAACACAGGAAGAGGCGGAGTTGTTAGCAAGCACCGCTGTCTACCGCAAGATGCGGATGGGCACCGGTGATCAGCAGCCATTACTGCCGCCGGAAGCGGTGCAGGATCTGCGTAAATCATTTTCTGCGGCACAGGAAGCGGAATACCTTCACCTGTTGAACGGCTATACCGTTGGTACGCCGGAGCGTTGTCGTGCGGAGATTGAAGAACTGGCCGGTGCTTTTGGGGTGGATGAAGTCGCAGTGGTGACGGTGACGCATAGTTTTGTGGCGCGTCTGGAAAGTTATCGTTTGTTGTGTCAGTAGCTATCAGCACGCAAGCCGTTCTAAAAGAAAGAGAAACTAACCTTAAATGGCATCGCGACTCAAGTCTGAACGCTCAGTTTTTCAGGGTATACTAACCGCCAGGTTTGATTGAGCGGGATTGATATCATGGACATAGTGCAGGGCTATAAATTTTTCTCGGCGGATGAGTGCGCCAAAATGCGTGCGTACTGTGACAAAAAAGAGCGCAAGCTGGAGAAGCTGTTGGATAGACAAGCCAAACAGCAGCCTGAGCCAGGTAAAGCCAGTATTCCACTGACTCAGAAGCACCATTACCTTTATAACTTTTTTGCGGAGAACAAACAGTTTCAGCCGCGTCTGGTCAAGTGTGTGACCGAGTTGATGCCGCATCTGGAGTTTCCGATTGCGGTGCAGTCCTGGGTGAATGTCTATCGTAACGGCGAAGGGATTATGTGGCACAGCCACGGCGGTAAAAATGGTTATTCCTACTCCGCTAATATTTTTCTTGGCGGCCACACTACACCGGGAATTTATTATTCCATCGATCCGGAGAATATTTTCAATATTGAAAATGAAGTCGGCGCGATGCATGTATTTCCGCATAACCTGAACCACATGGTTCCGGTGAGTGAAAACAAGGAGAAGCGCTATACTGTCGGGATCACGATTCATGGCTACCAGGCTGTAGATAAGGCGCTGATACAGGGTGTGGCAGCCAATAGTGATTATCAGGAAACAATTTTTCTGAACGGGCCTTCCTGAGTTTAATGCCTGAGACAGGGCTCGTTGAGTAGTGATCGCCTGTTACCTAATAAGAATGAGGGTGTTATATTTTGACGTGGTCTTGAAGGCACATGATGTCATGCTGATACTGAAGACCTGGGTTTTGTGAGTCATTCCGTATCCTGATGCATTGCCGATGGGGATAATATTATAATAGTCTATAATCATTCCAGCGAGTGCATTACAACAGCGTTAATGACAACAGGAGGTTACTCATACCTGATATGATGTGACACTTTTTATCGCTATCGCCTCAGTCTTGTACTACGAACTAATACAACAAACAAAGGTGCCGGAAAATGTCGTATGTCAGTATTATTAGTGACCCTCAGGTTGCGAAAAACTTCCTGTGTCGCAGAATTCAAAACACGAAAGGCCGCGATGTCATTAGATTAAAACAACAGGTACGCAACCAAAAATCCAGACTTGAAAGAATTGGCAGATTGCTGAGGGGGCACACATCTTCTGATTGGCAGAAGATTTCTAATGATGAGATCATTTTTACGATTACCGGTGTTTCTGCTGTAGTAACAAAACCCAGTCTTCGAAAGACTGATTTCCCTAAGGTTAATATCCTGAGGGAGAATCAAAGGCATTTGGAAAAAAACAGAAGTGGCGCGGCAATAAGTCGGGTGCGTATTCTTCAGGAGACGGTTCACTTTTCACTTTGTTTTGTAAAATCCGGGAAGCTTAATGAGTTTAAGCGTGAACACCCTATGGCTGGTCTCTACGCGACAATGGGGACGATTGCAATGGCAAAAGGCATTGGTTTCCTGTTAACGAATACGTCATCAGGAGTGACAGATGCTATTTTGGAATTTGGAACAGGGGCGTCAGACCTGGTAATGCCCAACGTTTCAGCTTCGCCGCAACAAGCAAATGTGAGAGAACGTGCTGGCAATCCTGCACAACAGCACAGGGTTGCTTCAAGGGCAAAAGAAAAAAAATCACGCAGTGCGTGGAATCGGGATCACAATGTTCTGCTCCATAAAGTAAATAATATTTCACCTGATTTAATGGCGGCTTCCAGCGTTCATGGGTATATAGATCAGGTGACGCCAATAGTGATTCGGAACCGGCGTGTAGCAGGAAGGGCCGTTGAGCCAGAAGTTTTAGCCCACCCGATAAGTACGCTAGGCTTACATCTCCTCGATCAGGCCCATCAAATTGATAGCCTGAAACAGTGTTTGATGCTGGGCGGTAATACCAATAAGATAGTTTCACTACCCTTCATGTACACGAATCCTTTGCATCGGGTTAGCATGACAGTTGCGAATAGTTTTTCAGATATCGGTGGTCAGCAATATGAGCCACCCGATGTTCCGGTGACAGAGGTATCTGGTTCAGGTTTTGGATTGATTTGATAAGCAGTTCACTGCTTGTTGATCGGGATTTGCTGCAATCCAATAGGGCTGCAGCACAAAACATAAGCCAAATCGCCTGCTGCTAATCAGGAATTATCAAGCACTTTTAATCTGCTCACGCATGCGCGCAAATACATCAATGCCAAACTGTTGGAATAAATGCACCATATCTACAAATACCCAGTTTTCGATGTATTGTTCGTCTTCACGTTTCCACCAGTCCAGCCCGTTAAAATTGATCGCATTACCGGTAGCAGGGCAATCAAGGTAAGGGCCGGTATGGGTGGCTTTAACGCCTGCCCAGCCCGGCGCACCGCTATAAGCTCCTTCAGCAATCAGGGCATCAAGATTTTGCACCGAACGATCGGGGTAGGCTATCAGCCAGGGTTGCTGGTGAAAGTCCTCGAACTCTTTGAAGCTTAAACAGGCACCGATGCCACCGGGGCCATACCATTTCACATCTTTGTGGAAATAATCTGCCATTCCCATACTTTCAAGGTTGTCCTGATCATAACTATTCAGGCCGTCAAAGATGAAGCGGCGAATGTGCTCCAGGCTATAACGCGATTCAGCTGCATCCATGGCTTTCAGCAGTACGCCATCACCCGCGCGTGGAGCAGGGTAGATGCCGTCTTGACCTTTGGCGGGTGGAAAGACGTCAATGCCAGCCTGTTGCATAAGATCAATCAGGTCAATCAGAAAATAAATTTCAACAATCTGATCGTTTTCAAGGCGACAGAACTCTCCCCAACGGATACTCACGGTTTTGCCTGAGGCCGGAATGCCGAGATAGTCGTGACTGAAAGTGGCGTGCAGATTGCCGGTACCGGTGACCCACATTTTGCCATCCTTGCTGATGTCGCCATCAATGCGGCCATTGGATTCACCGCCAAATAAAATGAAAGTTTCGCGTTTCAGATCAGGGAAAGCGTGCAATAGCGGTTGCCAGAAATGTTCCAGAAATGCCTGCCTGCCGTGCAGAGTTCCAACGGGTTCATGACCGTACCAGATTACGTCGGGATGTATTACATCTAACGCCGCCGTTTGCTGTGCGGAGGAGGGATTGTCCAGGGCCTTCCATAATTCGTGGACAAGCTGTTTGTTGCGCTGATTTAGTTGACTCGTCATGATAAATCCCATTTTGCATTCGTATTCAAAATGGGATTTATCATACTAGCGTGTTAAGCATTTGCCACGCTTTTTCATCCAATTAATGCATCACTGCTGGCTTTGTAAATTATCAAAGATCGAACTGAAACTTAGGTCATATTGTTTCAAGTCCGGGCTTTCTGTTTTTGAGTATCGGGTGAAGTCTATTGCATCCCAGTTACCCGCTTTAAAATGGTTGAGGAATTTTTCAGAGAAGGCCTTATTCATCGTTGTCACCTTGTTAAGGTAGACACTGTCATCAAAGTCGATACCATTATGGTAATCATGAATGAGTGTCACAATCCAGGCGGCCGCGGCAACATGCCCACCTGTAATACCAAGGACATCACCACTACTCACACTTTGTACGGCTTCTGCCCCCCAGTCTGTGCCTACGGTTATAAAATCAACGCCCGGTGTTTTACCTAAGCTTTTTACCGAATCTGCGACGCCTCTGGCCAAAGCTGAGTTGGCGCACCAAAAGCCAGCAATTTTATGCTCGGCATGTCGCTGTAACATTAGCGGTGTAATTCGGGTAGCGTCTTCATAAGTCCAGTCGGTATGCACTGATTGAATGACCCTGGCCTCCGGGTATTTCTTCAGCACATCATTGAGTCCCCTGACCCGGTTTGAGTTGAACGGTGTTTTTCTGACGCCTTCTAATGCAAGGAAATTAATACGGCCCTCGGCATCATGCAGTTTTTTCTCAATCGCCGTTTTTACCATTAACTCAGCGGAGAGGTAGCCAGCAGAGTAGTCATCAATTGAAATTTTCCCAATGAAATCCGGATTCTTCTCTCTGGGTTCACCAATAGTGGCCTTTTCTTCTTCCGTTAAACTGCCAAACATTAATACCTTGATACCATTTTCTGTTAGCTGCGGAATCGAACTCGAAGCAATGAGCTTTTCGCCGACAACAATGGCGTAATCCGGTTTGGTTTCACGCTTTGACACTTCAGTCGCTAATTCAATCGCAGCAAGGTGATTCCTGTTTGAAAGCAAAATTTCCAAGTCGACACCCAGGTCTTTAGCGGCGGCCTGAGCAAGTGCATGAATATCACCCCAATAAGCTTCGGTGTCGGTGGCAACTGAAATAAAGACAATTTTTGCTTTTTTAGTGTCGGCAGCAAGCGTACTTGTAGCAATAAAGCAGGCGGTGAGAAGCAGTGAGCTTAGTATCGTTCTTTTTATTAATGCATAAAACATGATGAACTCCTGATGTATTCATGAAAGCTTGTTTAGCTGTGGGGGGACAATTAAAGCGTATCCGGATCTAACGCTTTTAATGCGCTAATTGCTTCCTGAGCGGCCAGTGAAATTTGCCCGATTTTCAATTGGGCGTTTGTCACTGCTCCGTGGCTGCTCTCAGTTTCAATAACCGCACATAAGTCAGCAAGAGCGGTTGCTCCGAGATCTGTACTATTAGATTTCAGAGAGTGAGCGGCTATTTTTACGGTATTCCAGTCATTGCTTGCTGATCCGCTTTTCATTTTATGAATCATTTCCGGCACAATTTCAGCAAAGTCATCGATAAATTCTGCTAAATCTTCTGCATCACCACCAATCACCTGCAGCAAGCGTGTTAGCGCACTGCTATCAATTTGTGTCATCTCATCTTCCTTAATGTCGTACGGTATTGCTCAGCATCATTCAGTGCGGCAATGAACTCGTCCAGATTGATCGGTTTACTTAGATAGCCATCCATCCCGGATGACAGGTAATGTTGACGATCTGAAACCATTGCATTGGCAGTAACAGCAACAAAATAAGGCATATTTTCCGGCGACAATATTTTTCGTATTTCCTGAGTAGCCGTAATGCCATTCATGTCCGGCATCTCAATATCCATTAATACCAGGTCATAAACCTTCTGCTGACAGGCAGCTATCGCTGCCATGCCACTATCAACAATATCGGGCTCATAACCGATACGCTTTAATAACTTATAGCCGACTTTCCGGTTAATTTTATTGTCATCGACCAAAAGAATGTGCAGTGCTTTCTCAGACTCGAATGTATCCAGAGAGGAGGTGATGTGACTACCCGTTGTTTCTTCTTTGGACAGGGTACGGGCAACGGCAGCCAGTATTTTTGAAGTTTTAGCAGGCTTTAGCAGAACAGTGGAAAGTTTGACTTCAGCTAATCGCTGTCGCAGATCTAAATCCGAAGGCGATATCGATGTGTAAAGAATAACCTCGGGGCTTTCGGGCCAGCGTTGCTGGATTTCAGCAACCAATTCAATACCATCCATTTCAGGCATAGCAAAATCAATGATATATAAGTCAAAGTGTTGCTTTTGTTGTTCGATTGCAGCCAGTGCTTCGAAGGAGCTGGCGACCTCAACAACATCCATGCCCCATTTTTGAAATTTTTTGCAGAGTATCAGCCGATTAGTGCGGTTATCATCAACAACCAGAACCTTACGCCCATTAACCAAAGTAAGCTGTTCGCTGCTGTCCGCAACTACCGGAATCTGAGCGGCTTCAAACGGAATAATAAATGAAAAGGTCGTTCCTTTGCCGGGGGTGCTTTGTACGGTGATTTCCCCTCCCATCAGCTCAATCAGTTTTTTGGTGATAACCAGCCCCAGGCCAGAACCACCATAGCGCCTTGTTGTTGAGGCATCGACCTGTGAAAAGGAACGAAAGAGTTTGTTCATCCGGTCTTTGGGGATACCAATTCCGGTGTCAGTTACCGTAAACCGGAGCGTATCAGCTGTCTGTAATGTAACAGCCAACATCACTTCCCCCGATTCGGTGAATTTCACCGCATTATTCATCAGGTTCAGTAAAATTTGGTTGAGCCGGGTGGAGTCACCCAGAATACCTTCTGGTACCGAATCATCAATACTACAGATTAACTCTAATTTTTTTTCAGATGCCTTCGGTGAAACCAGTTCCACTGCATTTTCTATCGTTTCCGTTAGATTAATCGGAATCTGTTCAAGCTCGATGGCCCCGGCTTCGACCTTAGAAAAATCCAGAATATCATTAATGATTGACAATAAAGTGTCGCTGGCATTGCGAATTGTCTGGCTGAATTCACGTTGTTCATCCGTTAGCTTTGTACCTTCAAGCAGGATGCTCATGCCAGTGATGCCATTAAGTGGTGTCCGAATTTCGTGGCTCATTGTTGCCAGAAAAGTACTTTTACTTTGATTGGCCTGATTAGCTTCATCGCGGGCGATGGACAATTCCCTGGTTCGTAATGCAACCCGCTGTTCAAGTTCTTCATTCAGCACTTTGAGTTCTTTTTGATTTTGCTGTTCTTTGGTTAACATTGCATTATAAGCAGCGATAACCACGCCCATTTCATCATTACTATTGAAATTAACCCGGTTTCGCTGATTATTCGTGGTTTGATTAATTGAGTTCAACAGCAAACGCATCGGTACACCAACCACTTTATTAACGGCAACCAACGTACCGGCAATCACTGCCAAAACTAATAAAACAGCAAGTGCGGCAACCAGTAAAAGCCGGCTGTTACGTTCGGCAGCCAGGCTCTGATCTCCAAAAGTGACTTCCAGAAAACCGATGGTTCTTGTCTGGCCTGATGTGCCATATTGAATCGGACGCTCGCGAACAACATGATTCCCTGCCATAACCTTACTTTTCCGAGCCTCAGCCACCTGTTTTTTGTTTTCGTTATAAACAATCACTTTGTAGATATCGGGATCTGCTTCAATCAGCACTTCGAGGGTGAGCTGAATTTGCTCATCCGCGAGATTCCATAGGGGTTCTGCCAGCACTTTGGTTTGAATATCCATCACCCTTACAATTTTCTGTTCATTGGCCAGAGTTGCTGTTGAGTGTGCGTTATACTCAAACAAGCTGAAGACTAACAGGATGCAAAATAAGATGATTGGCACCGTAATACCAAGAATCTTTAAGCGAATAGGGATACTGGAGATACGTTTGCTGTTTTTCAATTTGATACTCTGGCGGACTGGTTTGCAGAAAAATTGCGTTTAATCACTAGTTCCTTGTCATTGGCCTTCGGGCTTACCAGATAAATACCAACAGCAATAACAATAAAGGATAGCCACACCAGGGGTGTTAGTTCTTCATTGAGCAGTAACATACCCCAAATCATACCGGTTACGGTTCTTATATACGCGCTTTGCCCATAAAAGACGGCCCCTGCCGTTTTAATGATCTGAAGGAACAGAATATTGACTGCTACGGTAATAAATACTAACAAAGCAACCAGAATTTCCATTTGTCCCAGCTGCCAACTTAAAGGCAACAGCTCATCTCTGGAATAGGCGATTGGTGTCAGAATCACTGTACTAAACAGCAGCATCATGCCAATAGCGGCAGTATCATCAACTTTTTCAGGTTTATATTTATCAATGAAGATGGCTTCAATGGCCAGAACGAGCGCGGGAATCATGGCAAAGACATACCAGAGCAAATGTGATGAACCCGATGTTTCCAGACGGTCACTCAGTGCGATTAACATACCGGCCAGGCCCGCAATGAGGCCTGCTAAACGACGGGGTGATGCTTTTTCTGTCCGTAACAGAGCAGCAAAACCAAACGCCATAAAGCCCTGAAGTGATAATATTAACGCCAGCATGGCGGCTTCAACATGAGCACTGGCAATCAGAACTGTAGTACGGTGCATCACGCCATCAATAACCGCCCAACAGATAAAAAAAGCTAAATAAGTCCAGCGAAATTTAGGTAAATTATTTTTATAGGCAGCGATGCTTAAAAAAATGACAGCTCCGGCAGCGCTCAGCCAAACATTCAGGCCTAAGGAATTTGCCCCGAGATTTGAAGCCATACGAGCTACCGCCGGTAATAATCCACCTATTGTTCCCAGAGCAAGTACCATGAGGCCTGCCTGCAATAAGTTAATGGTTTGCCGTGCTTTGCGCTCACGTTCGAAAATTTCTCCGGCCATACCCCGGAAGACAATGGCTAACCTGCCTAAGGGACTATCCTGATTCGCAACTTCATCCAGTCCCAGCTTTTCCGGATTAAATACGCCACTTTCGAGTGTGCTCGCTGCCTGTGTCAGTTTTTCTATTTGACGGTAGTATTCTTTCTCTTTATCCCGGAATAATTTTTTTGTTAAACAGGCCGACAAACGAGCCTGCAGAATAATTAAGTCAAAGTCTTTTGGTAGAAAGTCTTCTGCCCCTAACTCAATGGCTTTTACCACGCTAAGTGTTTCGTCACCCAGTGCAGAAATAACGATCACTGGAATATCACGTAATTCCACCTCACTTTTGATGGCTTGCAGGACTTCAAAACCATCCATTTCAGGCATAATGATGTCCAGCAGAATAGCGTCAAATGCCTGA
>JBMZDK010000162.1:0-9375 GCA_049614265.1 Thiolinea sp. | reverse complement strand
TCATGTACGAGCGGCGCGCATTATACACGGTAGTGATTGATTTGTAACTGAATACAAGCGTTCGATAGAGCGACTCATACGGGTGTGCTTAGGCCTATAGTAACTAGCGAGAATAACCATTATCACAAGCTATTAAGCAGAAAAAAGGCTACCTGCGATAGCCTTTTCCCCGGTTCCCTACACCTATGACAGGCTCTCCGATCAACTGAGGAGAAGCATTGCCACCGCTCAAATTTTAACAGAATTCATAGGAAATCGTGTGACTTTGGGTCGATCCCAACAAAGGTACCGAAAGAACCACAGAACAGGTTCGTTCAGAGTTGTTCGTAAAAGGGTAAAACCGACCTAAAGTCCATGAAGGTTTCAGAATAAGGGGTCTGTTCATAATACGTGTAAAAAGTAGGCACTCTCTCTACAAGCCTTATGCAGTAGGGCTTTCAAGGAGGTGGTTCATTAAAACGTGGGTTATTCTGAACTTACCAACGGTAAGCATAAACAGACTTTTTTGTAAGGAAACTCGGTTCAAAAAACTGGTTCACAAAAACAAAGTTTAATTTTCATCGTCTATAGCGAGTAATTTTAACTAAAAAGCTCAATCGATAACTGATTTTTCAACGCTCATCTGTCTTATGAAATAACCACAATTATCATGTGCCCACTTTTTACACGTATTATGAACAGGCCCCAATAAGCTTTGCGAACAAAAAATAGCTAATAAAATCAGTGTGATGCTATCGGAGCAAAGTGAATACGGAAAACGGTCGTTTTGCGAACAACATTTGCAGAAGAACCGAGAGCTAAAACCCTCTCCTGAAATCAGGTATCAGAAAACACTCTTGTTTCGGGGGGTGCTAAAACGCCCATAAGTTAGCTATGGCTGTAATGTAGCAAAATCCTATGGGTCTTTTGGTACCGTTGTTGGGATGTACCCAGTAGACGCTTTTTGATGGTTTGAACCAAAAAGGCTGGATAGGTGTTATAAAAGAAATTGCTGGCGTTCCAAATTATGCTTTAATAGTTTCTCATTCAGGGTACGACGTGGGATATTCAATAGCTCACATACCTTGCCAATATGCCCGTTACACTCCTGCAAAGCCTGTTCCAGCAGGGACTTCTCAAAATTTTCTACATACTCACGTAGCTTCTTTTTCTCATCGAGTAAGGCACTGTTGCGAACCTGATGGTGGCGGATCACTGCGGCCCGTTGCACCTTCGCTTTAAGCTGTTCCGGGTCGAAGGGTTTTTCCAGAAAATCATAGGCACCAAGGCTCATCGCCGTTACGGCTGTGGGGATATCGCCGTATGCAGTCATTAGAATCAGTGGTGGAGCATTAGACGTTTTTTGCAGTGCCTCTAAGACCTCGATACCCCCCATCTCCGGCATTTTCAGATCGCATACGACCACACCATTGAACTGCTCTGTTAGTGCAGACAGTAATGCCATGCCAGAGGCGAAGGTGTTTACCATAAAGCCGGGTTGGCTGAAATAAGCTTCTAATGAATCACGTAAATCCAGATCATCATCAACGATCATCAGTTTTATTAAGGTGTTGTCGATGCTGTTCATTGATCTTCCTCATCTTTATGCAAAGACAAAGTAATAATAAATCTGGCTCCGCCCTGTGGCCCGTTTTCTGCGTCCAGACTCCCTCCTAATTCAGCCACAATATTACCAGAAATTGCCAGCCCCAGCCCCATGCCAACCCCAGAGGGTTTGGTACTGTAAAAGGGCTCAAATAGGCGTTCCCGATCCTTTGACGGCAGTCCCGGCCCAGTGTCCGCAACAATTAACACCACATGTTGTTCAGCAACTTCCAGGGTAATACTTAAAATGGATGGCCTGGTGTTTTCGGCCATTGCGTCTAGTGCATTTTTAATCAGGTTAACAATCACCTGTTCTATGCGCACCCTTCCAGCGACAACATTTACCGGTGTTGGTGGTTCGTTAATAATCAGTTCGGCCCCGGCCTGAAGGATCGCAGGCTGGCTAATATTTAATGCGCCCTGTAGTGCCTCTTTTAAATCCATCAGCTGGGTGGGATTATCGCTACTCCGGGCAAAATAACGCAGCTGCTGGGAGATAGTGATCATGCGCTCTGTCAGGCCAGTCAGTTTGCCCAGTGTCCGGTGTGCAGGGTTGTCTGGTGTTGTTTCAGGCAATGGCTGTGTCGCAATAGCGTTTGATATTGGCTGTCCATTTTCAGACCGTAATTGATTGGATAAGCTGGCCAGATAGGTTCTCATTGCGGCTAATGGCTGGCTGAGTTCGTGAGTAATCGAGGCAGAAAGCTGTCCCATGGCTGCCAGTTTACTGCTGCGCCGCAAATCCGCCTGAGTCTGGCGCAGAGCCACCTCGACTTGCTTTCGCTCGATAATTTCGTGTTCTAGCGACTGGTTGAGCATGCGTAACGTAGAAGATTCGCCCTGTGAATGGCGTAGCGCATTTCGGATATTCAGGGTGCGAATTAATAAGGCCAGCGCTAAAGCGGCGAGCAGCAAAATCAATGCCCCTGACCAGAAGGTGTATAAGCGGCTAATGACTGAGGTATAGGGTGTCAGGTAATGAATTTTCCAATCATTTGGGATAGAGGTATCCAAGGTATGGACATAATCGACATTGGCAATCCTGACACGGTGGTTGCCATCAACTAAGTCGGGAATATCCAGCGAATCCAACGGTTCATTCGCAAATTGCTTTTGTCTATCAATCAGTGCTTTCTGTCCGTCATTCAATGGCTGCAAGGTCTTATAACGCCATTCATCATCGCTGCTCATGATAATCACGCCATTCCGGTCAGAAACAAACACCCGCTCACCCCCGGAAGGCCAGCTTGCTTCAATTGCCGTCAGATTCACTTTAATCACCAAAACCGCGTTTATCGCACCGGTGAGTGGGTAGCGCGTGGACACAAAATGCCCCGGAACATTGGTGGTCGTACCGATACCAAAGAAGTGGCCACGGCCAGAATCGGATTGCAGTGCTTTAGTATAGTAGGGGCGAAAGCTGTAATTTTTCCCCATAAAACTTAAAGTTTCCCCCCGGTTACTGGCGGCAATCGTTTCTCCGTCCGGGCGCAGTATATAAACCACATCCGCCCCACTCGCATCACGAATAGATTTCAGTCTGTCGCTGGCTTGCTCCGGGGATTGTGTGGCCAGCCGGAACAGCTCGTCATTTTGCCTTAATACAGCGGGCAAATATTCGTAGCGCTCCAGTACCGCAGACAAGGTGTTGTGATAGGTGGCCATTTGCTCGGTTTGGCGGTCTACCTGCTGTTGTAGGTATTGTTTTGCCAATTGAGCATTTACCATCACACACACACCAAGTATTAATGCCGTGAGAAGCAGTAACAGTATCAGCGTCTTACGTCGTATAAAGGTGCTCTTCAAAATGTAGGCGGCTCCGAGTTTTCACTAACACTTACCCAACAGATTCTACCGCAGAATGCTTTTGTTTACTGTTGAAGTCGTAGACTTCAATCTCTACGGATCTGCTTCCCCGCCCCTTGGAGCGAAAGAATATTAGAGAAGCTTATCTCAGCCAATACCCCGCTTACGAGAGAAGCGGGAGGGCTTGTCCCGGGGATGTTTATTGAGGGGTGAAATGCCTTTATGCATGTTAGGGGTAAATTGCCTGTGCAGGATTTTGGGGCGAGGAAGTCGGAGTTGATCGGCAGAAATCCGCCTAACGCCTGTTATTCATAATTTGTTAGTTTCTCATTATCGATATTCGATTACCTGATAAAAATGAGGAGATAGACATGCGTAATACACTGATTGGACTAGCGGTTTCAGCAGCTCTTTTACTGAGTTCTACTAACGCAATGGCGCAATGTGATGATGGTGAAGTTGTCATTAAGTTCAGCCACGTCACGAACACTGATAAACACCCAAAAGGCATTGCAGCAACCTTGCTGGCAGAGCGTGTCAATGAGGAAATGAATGGCAAGGCGTGTCTGGAAGTGTTTCCTAACTCGACATTGTATGATGACAACAAAGTGCTGGAAGCCATGTTGAATGGTGACGTTCACCTTGCAGCGCCTTCCTTGTCTAAGTTTGAAAAATTCACCAAGAAATTCCGTATTTTTGATCTGCCCTTCCTGTTTAAAGACATTGATGCGGTAGATCGCTTCCAGAATTCTGATAGTGGTCAGGCGCTGTTAGATTCAATGAAAAAACGTGGTCTACAAGGGCTGGCGTATTGGCATAACGGTATGAAGCAGATGTCTGCGAATAAGCCATTAATTAAACCAGAAGATGCGAAGGGACTGAAGTTCCGAGTGCAGGCCTCAGATGTGTTGGTTGCTCAGTTTGAGCAGCTGGGTGCTAACCCACAGAAGATGGCTTTTAAAGAAGTTTATGGTGGCCTGCAAACCAAGGTTATCGACGGGCAGGAGAATACCTGGTCGAATATCTATGGTAAGAAATTCTTTGAAGTACAGGATGGCACCACTGAAACCAACCATGGCATCATCGATTATCTGGTGGTCACTTCTACCAAATGGTTGGATAGTCTTGAGCCGGAAATTCGTGATGATTTCATGAAAATCCTGGAAGAAGTAACTGCAACTCGAAATGCTGAATCCACGAAAGTTAATAACAGTAATCGTGATCAGATTAAGGAAGCTAAAGGCGAAGTACGTACCTTAGATGATGCACAGCGTCAAGCCTGGGTTGATGCGTTGAAGCCGGTCTGGAAAAAGTTTGAAGGTGATATTGGTGCTGACCTGATTGAAGCTGCACAGAAGGCCAACGAGGGATAGTTAAATCTCAACTAACCTAAACCACCTCCTCTTTTATTAGGGAGGCGGTGTCTCTGGTATTTCTATCTCAAGGAGAAGCTCAATGAGTGCCGCTCACAACACTCACAATAAAAGTTTTTTTGATACCATCGAAGAAAGTAGTATCGCCGCTTGCCTTGGACTAATGACACTAATCACATTCGCCAATGTGATTGCCCGTTATGTGTTTAATTCCAATATTCTCTGGGCCCTGGAGCTGACTGTCTTTCTATTTGCCTGGTTGGTGCTGATGGGCATGTCTTATGGTGTGAAGACCCGGTTCCATATCGGTATTGATGTCGTGATCAATCTGTTTTCTCCACCTGCACGGCGAATTTGTGCACTGGCTGCGGTGTTGTGTTGTATTGTATTTTCAGTGTTATTGTTGATTGGTTCATGGCAGTACTGGTATCCCTTTATAACTGATCGGGCCTGGTATGAAACGGAGAGTGTTCCGGTGCCGGAAGTTATGCAGTTTCTTTCTGATTATTTTTTAGATGAAGGTGAAAAATACGAAAAGCTGCCGCGCTTTATCCCTTATACCGCACTGCCATTGGGAATGGCTTTGCTCACCTTTCGCTTTATTCAGCTGGCTCTGGATATCTGGACAGGGAAAACAGATAGCATTATTGCTAGTCACGAAGCTGAGGAAGCGCTAGAAGAAGTCAATTTACAATCACAGGCGATGAGGGATAAATAGTTATGGATATCTTGTTTTTGTTTGTGATGGTTATTGGTTTTATGCTGATCGGTGTACCGATAGCCGTATCTCTGGGCCTATCGAGTATCCTCTTTTTAATGATGCACTCTGATGCTTCTTTATCATCAGTGGCCCAAACCCTGTTTTCCGCTTTCGAAGGGCACTATACGCTATTAGCGATTCCTTTCTTTATTCTGGCCTCCAGTTTTATGTCAACCGGCGGGGTGGCCCGGCGGATTATACGTTTTGCTATAGCCTGTGTTGGTTGGTTCCGGGGTGGACTGGCGATGGCATCAGTCCTGGCCTGCATGATGTTTGCTGCTTTGTCAGGTTCATCTCCAGCAACTGTGGTAGCTATTGGTTCCATTGTTATTGCCGGTATGGTGCGCTCGGGGTATACCAAAGAATTCGCGGCGGGTGTTATTTGTAATGCCGGTACGTTGGGCATTTTGATTCCGCCATCGATTGTAATGGTGGTGTATGCGGCGGCAACCGATGTTTCTGTGGGGCGGATGTTCCTGGCGGGTGTGCTACCAGGCTTGCTGGCTGGCGTGATGCTGATGATTGGTATTTATATTGCTGCCCGTGTGAAGGGTTTACCTGCACAACCTTTTGAAGGCTGGGGCGAGGTATGGGCTTCAGCGAAAGATGCATCCTGGGGGCTGTTACTCATAGTCATTATCCTTGGTGGTATCTATGGTGGTATTTTCACGCCAACTGAGGCTGCGGCAGTAGCGGCTGTTTATGCATTCTTCATCGCTAATTTCATATATAAGGATATGGGGCCATTCGCTCAAAAAGATGGTGCTAATGTTTTGCTTAAAATCGTTGGTGTGTTCTGGCATAAAGATACCAAAGACACGCTGTTTGAAGCAGGTAAGCTAACCATTATGCTCCTGTTTATCATCGCGAATGCATTGATCTTGAAGCATGTGCTCACCGAAGAACGCATTCCGCAGATGATTACCGAAGCTATGATTGGTGCTGGCTTGGGGCCAATCGCATTTCTGATTATGGTGAATGTGCTGTTACTGATTGGCGGGCAGTTTATGGAACCATCCGGCTTATTGATTATTGTCGCGCCATTGGTGTTTCCGCTGGCGATGGAATTGGGAATTGATCCCATTCACCTCGGTATCATGATGGTAGTTAATATGGAAATTGGCATGATTACACCGCCGGTTGGACTGAACCTGTTTGTGACTGCCGGAGTGGCACAAATGTCGATGATTAATGTGGTTAAAGCAGCAGCACCATGGCTGGGAATTATGTTCTTATTTCTGATTATTGTGACTTATATACCGTGGATTTCTACCTGGTTGCCGACATTGATGATGGGGCCGGAAATTATTACCCGGTAAATTAAGAAGAACGAGGAGAGAGGACGGGTGTCTTCAGACACCTCCAAAAACTGATGCAGGACGATATATGACTGACGAGCTGACGCAGGCGGCGCTCGATTATCACCGCTACCCGGTACCGGGCAAACTCGAAGTTAATCCTACGACTAATATGGTCAATCAGCGTGATCTGGCATTAGCTTATTCTCCCGGCGTGGCGGCGGCGTGTAATGCTATTGCTGATGATCCTGAGAAAGCTGCTGATTATACTACCCGTGCTAATCTGGTCGCGGTTATCAGTAACGGTACCGCAGTGCTTGGCCTCGGTGCTATCGGGCCGCTGGCGTCTAAGCCGGTGATGGAAGGCAAGGTAGTGCTGTTTAAAAAGTTTGCCGGGGTCAATGCTTTTGATCTAGAGCTAGACACCACAGATATTGATCGATTTGTTGATGCGGTCAGTTTGTTGGAACCGACTTTTGGCGGTATTAACCTGGAGGATATTAAAGCTCCGGAGTGCTTTGAAATTGAAAAGCGCCTGAAAGCAATCATGAATATCCCGGTGTTTCATGATGATCAGCACGGCACCGCGATTTGTGTTGCCGCGGCGATTCTCAATGGTCTGCGTGTCGCCGGTAAACCCATAGAAACGGTTAAACTGGTGTGCTCCGGTGCCGGTGCCGCGGCGATTGCCTGTTTGAATTTGCTGCAGGAAATGGGCCTGAAGAAAGAAAATATTATCATTAATGACCGCTTCGGTATTATTTACCAAGGCCGTCAGGAAGAAATGAACCCCTATAATTCAGCGTATGCGGTGGATACTCAGGCACGTACGCTGGACGATGTGATGGCCGGTGCTGATGTGTTCTTAGGCTTATCGGCACCCGGCGTACTGAGCCAAGATAATGTGAAAAAAATGGCGGAAAACCCGCTGATTCTGGCGCTGGCTAATCCGGAGCCGGAAATCCGTCCGAACTTAGTGATGGCAGTGCGTCCTGATGCCATCGTGGCCACTGGGCGCACTGATTTCCCGAATCAGGTAAATAATGTCCTGTGTTTCCCATTTTTATTTCGTGGTGCACTGGATGTTGGCGCAACTGAAATTAATGAGCCGATGAAAGTCGCGGCGGTGGAAGCTATTGCCGACCTGGCTACCCGCGAAGCCTCCGACCTCGTTGTCTCTGCTTATGGCGGTAAAGCTTTTAATTTTGGCCGTGAATACCTGATCCCAAAACCGTTTGATCCGCGGCTGATGACCATTGTGCCGTCACGAGTGGCTCAAGCGGCGATGGATTCCGGGGTGGCTACCCGTCCGATTGAAGATTTCGAGGAATACCAGCGCCAGCTGGAAAGCTTCACCGTACGTTCTGGCATGACTATGAAACCGCTGTATGAGCGCGCCCGTGAAACACCGCAGCGGATTATTTTTGCTGAAGGTGAATCACACCGGGTGATTAATGCTATGCAGATTCTGGTCGATGATGGTATCTGTCGTCCGGTGCTGCTGGGTAATCCTGAAAAAATTCAGCAAACGATTGATCAGTACGGCCTGCGTCTGACACCCGGTGAAAATATTGAGATTATTAACCCACAGGATCATCCTGATTATGATGCCTGCGTGGATGATTATTACTTGGTGATGTGCCGTAAAGGTGTGACTCCGGCGTATGCGAAACGCATTATTCATTCGATGCCGACGACGCTGGCCGCGACACTGCTCAGAATAGGCAAGGCTGATGCGATGCTGGCTGGTGCGGAAGGCAGTTATGTCTCACACCTGCGCGATATTCGAGTGCTACTCGGTGCGCGTAAAGGCCTGCCTGGCCTGGCCGCAGTCACTATGCTCGTGCTGAAAAAAGGCACCTATTTCATCGCGGATACCCACGTTAATGTGAACCCGGATGCCCAGCAAGTTGCTGACATCACAGCACTGGCGTCACAATTAATGAAAAACATGGGCATCCAGCCAAAAGCTGCCTTATTATCTCATTCAAATTTTGGCAGTAGTCATAACCGCCATGTTGAAAAAATGCAGCAAGCGCTGCGACTGATTCGCCGACAGTACCCGGATATTGTCGTCGATGGTGAAATGCATGCGGATGCTGCGTTATCGCAGGAAATTCGTGATCGCCTACTGCGAGATTCTGCGTTTTCCGGCTCAGCTAACCTGCTGGTCTGTCCGTCGCTAAACTCAGGAAATATCGCCTATACCATGGTGAAAATGCTGGGCGACGGAATTCCGGTCGGCCCGATATTGCTTGGCACACAATACCCTGCGCATATTCTCACTGAAAGCACGACGGTGCGGGGTATTGTTAATATGGCGACAGTGGCTGTGGTGGACGCACTGTCACGTAAGTCGGTTCAGGCTAGCTCTTTGGCCTGCTGATCAGCGTGATAGGAAGAGCGTATGAGGCCCAGTTCCCTCATAGCTACAGAAACAGCAGGATTTATAGCTGATGGGTAAGCCACTGAAAAGTAATGATATTTACCTTCTGCTTCAGGGTACTGTGCACATTCGTCCGCAGATATACGCTTAGCAAATCTAGCGGTGTCC
>JBMZDK010000161.1:0-9420 GCA_049614265.1 Thiolinea sp. | reverse complement strand
TTCAACGCAGAACTCGCATTATTTGCATCAGAATAACCATAACGTGCATAAATAGGAAAACCATCAGCCGCCCAACCAATCAATGTCATTTTTGAGCTATTACCACCTCGTAATGCAATAAAGCCCTCAGGCATACCATGATAATGGTAAGCCCCGCCAGGCTGCACATGTGCATTATTATCATCAGTACCAAAGTCAAAACTATTGTGCCCTAACGCTTCAATACTCCAATTACCACTTTGATCAATCAAACTGCACGAGGCGCCAGAATCATCGCAGGAACCAGCAGTGTTAGCATCAATTTTCACCCCATTAAGCACATATCCAACAGGGCCTGACGACCCTGCTAAAGCAGTGGCTGTACCAGTTTCAACAGGTGTTAATGCATAACTAACCGATACAGACTGCACCGAAATCGCGTTAGGGTTACTGCTATTTGGAAATATGCCAACTGCGTGATCCGGCATACCATTTGCTGTTAGATTGCGGCTAGTATCAGTACATGTCCAGGCTGCTGTACTGACAGCATTTACTGAAGCAGAGGTATTATTGATACTTTGATTGAAATCACATAAAACACCAGCAGTGGAATCAGTTCCGGCTAGCGTTGGCGTAGTTACAGTAATGTTAACCTGATCAACCGCTACTTCATTACCATCACTGACAGAGACCTGAAAAGTATAACTTCCTGCTATATCTGCAGTGAATGTTGGCTTCACAACAGAAACCGAGCTTAATACTGCAGAGCTACCTGATGGCAGAGAAACAGTCGCCCACGTATAACTCAAAGTATCACCATCGACATCAGAACTACCACTGGCATCCAATGTTACCAAGGTTCCCGTATCGACATTTTTATCAACGCCTGCATTAGCAACAGGTGCTGTATTTACAGCGGTTGCAGCATTAGCTGTCACCATTACTGAATCGGTTGCATTTTTCTGCCCATCATTTACTGTCAGTTCCAGCACATAACTTCCTGCAACATCAGCGGTAAACGTGGGTTTTACTGCTGATGTTGAACTAAGTGTGGCACTGCTGCCTGTCGGCCGTGACGTAAAAGCCCAATTATAAGTCAAACTATCACCATCGGGGTCATTACTACCACTGGCATCAAGTGAAACTGAGTCTCCTACATTAATGCTTTGTGCAGTGCCAGCATTTGCTATTGGAGCAGTATTATTTTCAGAGGTATTAGTAGCAATAACAGTTATCTTCACCTGATCCGTTGCGGTCTCAGAACCATCACCTACCGTAATTGTGGCAATATAAGTTCCAGCAATATCTGGTGTAAAAGCCGATTTAACACTATTTGCATTAACCAATGTACTGTTACTGCCAGATGGCATTGATGTCAGACTCCAAGAGTAGGACAACGTATCACCATCCATATCGCTCGAGTCACTTCCATCCAGGCTTACTGCCGTATCAACATTTACACTTTGATCTGCTCCAGCTTTTGCAACAGGCGCATTATTTCCCGCATGGTCATCACTTCCCCCACCACAAGCACTGAGGCTGAGAGCACTAATTATGATGGTGTGAAACAACAAAGACCGAAATCTATTAGATGGGCTATTGATCAATTTGACATCTCCGGTGAATAAGAATGCGATTCCACATAGGGTGAAATTTGCGCAACCCTACAGCTGAAATGTGCAGCTACTGTGGAGAAACCACATTAATTACTGGCAATTTTAAAGATCAGTAAACCTTGAATCGAGTCACACCAATTTCCAACCCCATCACATGAGTTTCTCCCGGCTGTAAAACTAAGGCATTTTCCAGTGCATTCGCCGTTTCCACACAAACCATGTTCCGATAACCCTCATTATCAAAATCAGCCATCGCCTGCGCACGTTCACTCCAGGGATTCCAGACTACTGTACTTAAACTACCTGACTTTTGTATATGAATCTGCCGTTGTAAAACCGGGTCATTAATTACAGCTTCTTCAGTCGTATCCAAATAAACCCGGTCAATAAACTGATCTGGTTTAACGACACCGGACTCGAAGGCATACTCGCCGGTAACCTTGTCGAAATAACGCATACCCTCTACACCATCAACAAACACCTCAGCAGCATTACCCACCTGAAAATAGCTGTGTAGTGCCGTTGTAATCTTCACTATTTGATCGCCGGTATTTTGCATTCCAAGCTCAAGCGTTAATGATGCCCCCACTGTCACCGTCAAAGTTAATGCAAAGGAATCAGGCCAGTATTGCGTAATATCACTATGGTCATACTGTGGAAAAGACAAACACAGTCGTGTTTCTCCTCCATCCTGCTGTATCACATTATCCAGCGTCCACAACCGGTCACGCACAAAACCATGTGCCGGAAATTCCGCATGTTCAGAATGATCTGCAAACCAGGGCCAGCACACCGGAATACCACCACGAATACTTTTACCGGGCTGTAAGTTAGCGGTCTCACTCAACCACAACACAGGCTGCTGGCCATGAGGCTGAAAGCTCAACACCTGAGCACCGATCAATGAAATTGTTGCTTTCGCATGGTCGTTATTGATTTCCAGTACCTGTAAGCCCCCTTCCCATTCCTGCCACTGAACTTCGGTTAACGCTGTTAACTGTTGCTGTATTTCTGTTTGTCGTTTCACCAGCCCCTCCTTCTATATAAATTTTGCTGCCTTCACACACTTGCCTTCTGGCGATCACACACGGTTTCCATCGACACAAACGTTGAGGTGTGTGCAACATGAGGCAGGGATGCAATTTGTTCACCCAATACTTTACGGTAAGCGCGAATATCACGGGTACGCACTTTGAGCAGATAATCAAAATTACCGGCAATCATATGGCATTGTTCCACAGCCACTAACTGCGTTACGGCCTGATTAAAAGTACGTAAAGCCCGTTCGCTGGTGTCGTTCAGCGAGACCTGAATAAATGCCACATGGGCCTCACCCAGCAATTCATAATTCAGCTGTGCCTGATAACCGCTGATATAGCCGTCACGCTCCAGGCGGCGCAACCGCTGCGTAGTAGGCGTCTTACTCAGCCCGATTTTCTCCGCTAAATCCGTAATACTAAGACGGCCATCAATCGCCAATACCGAAATAATCTGTTTATCAAAATAGTCTAATTCGCTCATTTGCCACATTCTAATAGTGAAAGTCACTGATCAGTACTGATATTTCATGGTAACGACACCACCAAATATCTGATTACAGACACTTCGCCTCAGTGTTGCTTGCTATGCTTTAAGCAAGTAAACGGGAGCCAATCATGCCAACACTCCAGACATTCCGCGATGCCATTCGCCACTCAGCCCTCGGCAATGAAGCCGATGTCATCAAACAACACCTTGCTAACCTGGATCTTTCAACAGAAGAACGCCAGCAAACGGTCGAACTGGCAGCAGGCTGGGTACGTGAACTACGTGATAGTACTTCTCCCGGCTTAATGGAGAGCTTTCTTGCTGAATACGGTTTGTCGACACAGGAAGGGGTTGCACTAATGTGTATGGCAGAAGCTTATTTGCGCGTACCTGATACAGAAACGCTGGATGAGCTTATTCAGGATAAAATCTCACCACAGAATTTTGCGGAACACCTCGGGCATTCCAGCTCATTTATGGTGAATGCCTCAACCTGGGGGTTAATGTTAACTGGCAGCGTATTATCGGAATCAGACCAGCGGGGCCTGTTACCTGCGCTACACGGTCTGGTGCGGAGAGCCGGTGAACCCATTATCCGGGCTTCGGTCAAGCAAATGATGCGCATGATGGGTGGGCAGTTTGTGCTGGGCGAGGACATCGAAGATGCCATTGAAAATGGCCAGGAGTACGAAGAAAAGGGCTATCGTTATTCTTTTGATATGCTGGGTGAAGCCGCACTGACACAGTCAGATGCAAACCGTTATCACCTGGCCTATGCTGATGCAATCACTGAGCTGGCACAATACTGTAACGGTGATGATGTCCGCAAAAACCCCGGTATCTCAGTCAAACTCTCCGCCCTGTATCCCCGCTATGAAAGCCTGCATCGTGATGCGGTGATGGTTCATCTATTTCCGGCGATTCGCTCTCTGTGCCTGTTAGCCAAAAAAGCAGGGATGGGGCTAAATATTGACGCAGAAGAAGCGGAAAGACTGGACTTATCGCTGGATATTATCGAGGCATTAATTCGTGAACCAAGCCTGCGGGGCTGGCATGGCCTCGGGATCGTTGTTCAGGCCTATAGCTATCGTGCACCCCGGGTTCTCGACTGGCTCTACACGCTGGCCGAAGAAACAGACAGTCATCTGATGGTAAGGCTGGTGAAAGGCGCTTACTGGGATCGTGAAATTAAACGCTCTCAGGAACTGGGCCTTTCCGGCTACCCGGTCTATACACGCAAAAACAATACTGACCTGGCTTACTGGGTGTGTGCGCAAAAATTACTGGGACAACGTGATCGAATCTTCCCCCAATTCGCCACACACAATGCGCACACAATTGCAGCAATCGTTTGTATGACAGCCAATGAGTCAAAAACGGCAGGTGACCATAGTTACGAATTCCAGCGCCTGCATGGCATGGGTGAAGCACTACATGAATTGGTTCGTGAACAATATGGCCTGCCCTGTCGTATTTATGCACCGGTAGGCGTACACCGTGATCTGTTAGCCTATCTGGTTCGGCGTTTGCTGGAGAACGGTGCAAATGCCTCCTTTGTCAGCCAGTTACTGGATAATCGTATCCCGCCACGGGAAGTCACCGCTGATCCGGTCACTCAGGCGCAAACCTGGTTGCAACAGCCGGTTCCCGGTGTATTACCACCAGAGGATTTATTCCAGCCGGAACGCCGTAATGCTGCAGGTTTTGATTATGAAGAGATTCATAGCATTGCAGAACTGAAATTGATGCGGAAACCATTTGCCCAAACTCAATGGCAGGCAATGCCCCTGCTCGCCGATACCGTCCCTGATAATCATCCACATCAGCCACCTGAAACGATTTATAACCCGGCGAATGGTGAAGTGGTCGGTACAGTAAAACATGCCCATCCGGAACAAATAGGGCCAGCCGTATCAGCAGCCCAAAACGCTCAATCCGGCTGGTTTGAAAGTGGTGTGAATAAACGCGCCAAAATACTCAACTGCGCTGCTGATTTATATGAGCAAAATGCCGGTGAAATTTTTGCACTACTGGCACGGGAAGCTGGTAAAACTATTGCAGATGCTATCGCCGAGCTGCGGGAATCGGTCGATTTCCTGCGCTATTACGCTGCACAAGCTGAGCATATAGCACCGTCCAAAGTTCCCTGCGGGGTGGTGACCTGTATTTCGCCATGGAACTTTCCGCTGGCAATTTTCACCGGTCAGTTAAGTGCCGCGTTGGCTGCCGGAAATACTGTACTGGTCAAACCGGCAGAAAGCACCCCGCTCATTGCCCATCTTGCGGTTAGTTTGTTACATAAAGCAGGTGTCCCCAAAGCAGCATTACAGTATCTGCCCGGCACCGGCAGCACTATCGGTGCCGCATTGAGTGCCCATCCAGCCATTAATGCCCTGGTATTTACTGGTTCTACAACGACCGCTAAACACATTGAAACCGCGATGAGTGAACACCTTGCACCAGATGCTCCTCTGATTGCAGAAACCGGTGGTTTAAACGCCATGATAGTCGATTCATCGGCACTGCCCGAACAAGCCGTTATCGACATTATTAACTCCGCCTTCCAGTCAGCTGGCCAGCGCTGTTCTGCGCTACGCATGCTTTATCTGCAGGAGGATATCGCTGAGCGCACCTTAACTTTGCTATATGGAGCCATGGATTTGCTGCAAACCGGTGACCCATGGCAGATGGATACTGACCTTGGCCCGGTGATTAATGCCGAGGCAGCGACAAGCATTAATCAATACCTGCAGCAGCACAATAATCGCATCCTGAAGCAAACCGATGCCCCCAAACAGGGACACTTTGTGGCACCGACAGTGATTAAGGTAAATGGCATTGAAGATCTCACACATGAAGTATTCGGGCCGGTACTTCATGTGGCAACTTATGCTGTCGATGAGCTGGAACAAATCATTGCGGCGATTAATGACAAAGGCTATGGCCTGACTTTTGGTCTACATACCCGCATCGATTCACGGGTGCAGACGATTGTTGACCAACTGCAGGTCGGCAATATGTATGTAAACCGTAATCAGATTGGCGCCATTGTCGGTTCACAACCCTTTGGCGGCGAAGGTTTATCCGGTACCGGGCCGAAAGCCGGTGGGCCATTTTACCTCAAGCGTCTGGTAAAGCAGTCTGATGCCAATCATCAACCCTCAAAGGGCAGAACAGAAAAAGCCTCGCTCCAGGGCAGCGTGCTATCACAAACAGCAGACCAAAGCCTTTTCAAGCAGGCAATCAGCACCTTCTCAACACCCAATACTGAACGCTTTGCCAAAATGCAGCCCATGCAGGGAGAACTAGCCTTACAGTACGCTGCTGTGACACATGCCTGCCGCCAGCAATTACCCGAAAAACGCACCTTGCCGGGGCCAACCGGAGAAGATAATCTGCTTAGCCTGCACCCACGTGGCCTGACAATGATCGTTAGCCCGGACAGTCAAACGGCATTCCGACAGGCTATCCAGGCTATTTACTGCGGCAATCCTTTATTAATATACGATGCGGGCTTTAGTGAGACAGAAAAGGCCTGGCTTGAACAGCAGGAAAATGTGTTTATCTTCCATCCGATACCTGCACCAGAGATCCTGCTGAACCTCCCTGAATTACACAATTTCGTTTTCACACCGGCCCATCATCCACAGCAACAATCTCTCGCCCGGGCTTACCGTAAAGCTCTTGCACGGCGCGAAGGTATGATTGTGCGTTATATCAATGACATCATTGCCCCCTGGCTATACGTACAAGAACGACATCTTTGTATTAACACCACTGCTGCTGGTGGTAATGTCGAATTGATTGCTAACTCAGAATAAGGCCTTTACCAGGGCACCTTCATTCATCAGGTGTCCTGCAGTAATTTATGCACAATGTGGGCTATCGCCAGTCCAGCGGTGTTGTGGAATATGTGGCTGCCTGGCGACCCGGCTGCGGGTTTCCAGCCAAAGTTGCTGCCACCTGCGCCAGTCATGGAGTTCAGTGGAAGGTTCTGCCTGTGAGCGCGCAATAAAATCCGGGAAATGTGAGCGTCCGGTAGGCTGGCCGGTGACGTTGTAGCGTAAATCAAATGACCAGCGATAAGTCTCAGACCGGTTAGGCAGCGATGAGTGTGGTGTTAACGGATGAATCAACACAATACCCCCGGCCCTGACCGGTAAAGGCTGCGCTTTATTTTCATCCAGAAATTCATCCGCTATCGCCGTTTGCAGCTTAGGACAATGAGGCAACATTGCAGTATGCGGCCCCGGAATCACCTGTAAACAACCATTTTCTACAGTAGCGTCAGTAATCGCCACCCACACGGTCACAATATCCGTATTATCAGACTCTTCATGTCCGACACCACGATCCTGATGCCAGTCTGTAATATTGATATGTGCCCGGATCTCATCCTCTGGTAAACGGTATTGTGGCGGCTTAATCCGCACATGCTGAATAGGGTTAGAGGTGATTTCCGGCCCGATCAGGCTTTCCACAATATCGAGAATACCCGCCCCCGAAACAATATCGAAAATTGCCGGGCCAAAATGCATTGGTGTATCTTCCCGGATATTATCAAATGGCAAACTGATATCCAGCGGCTGAAACCAGTCGATTCCTGCCTGAGTACAGCGTTCCAACTGCTGCCAGAATGACTCTTCAACAGGTGCATCATCCAATAAACCCTGCTGCTGCCATTGCTGACACAGCATGTTTAAACGCTCAGCATATTCTGTTTTAAGTGCCTGTAATTGTTGTTCAGAAATCACATTCTCAACAACCAGATAACCCTGTTCATAAAACTGCTGTTGCTGTGCACTACTTAACATCACTCATCATCTCTTTCACCTGATGCAACTCACTTTATCCAGCCCGACCCGCTTTGGCAAAAATTATCAATGATCACTCCGTTTCACTGCTTGATCCAACAGTAAGCGTATTATTAAATGACGGGGATAAAGTGCATGGTAGCAGTGCTTGTCGCATCGTCAGTGGTGAGGAAGCACTGTGTGATGAGAATACTGAGTTACGATTACATGCAGATTACAAGGCGTCAAACCTGAGGAAATATCATGAGCCAGATCACCGCAGTTAATACACGACTGTTTAATGTTCCGCTAGCTGAAGTATTGTCGGATGCCAAACACGGTGATCACACTCACTTCGAATTAATCACCACGACTATTTCCCTCGCAGATGGTTCTGAGGGCACAGGTTATACCTATACCGGCGGGCGGGGTGGACAAGCTGTTAAGGCGATGATTGAACATGATCTAACGCCCTTTTTATTAGGCAAAGACGGTACAGAAATTGAAGCTCTGTATGATGCTATGCAATGGCATGTCCATTATGTGGCCCGCGGTGGTATTGCTTCTTTTGCTATTTCTGCTCTCGATATCGCTCTGTGGGATATCCGCGGCAAACGCAACGGACAGGCATTATGGCAAATGGCTGGCGGAGCAAATGATCGCTGCAAGGCATATTGTGGCGGAATAGACCTCAACTTCCCGCTACAAAAATTGCTCGGTAACGTTCAAGGCTACCTGGATCGTGGTTTCAACGGGGTCAAAATCAAAATCGGGCAGCCAACACTGGATGAGGATATTACCCGCATTCAGGCAGTACGGGAGCTGATCGGTGATGATATCGCTTTTATGGTTGATGCCAATTACTCTATGAGTGTGGAACAGGCCATTACCGCAGCAAGGGCATTTGAACCCTATAAGCTGCTGTGGTTTGAAGAGCCAACTATTCCGGATAATTACCACGGTTACCGGCAAATCGCTGATGCTACCGGAATGCCACTGGCGATGGGCGAAAACCTGCATACCATTCATGAATTTGGCTACGCTTTTGCCGATGCCGGGTTATCTTTTATTCAACCTGATGCTTCGAATTGTGGCGGAATTACCGGCTGGTTACAGGTCGCTGAGTTATCGCAACAATATAATATTCCGGTTTGTAGTCACGGTATGCAGGAATTACATGTCAGCTTAGTGTCCGGACGCGAAAACGCAGGCTGGATTGAAGTCCACAGCTTTCCGATTGACACTTACACGCAACGCCCCCTGGTCGTCGAAAACCACCTCGCCGTTGCCCCATCAACACCCGGAATTGGAGTGGAATTTGATTGGGATAAGCTGAATTCGGTTAATGAGCGAAATATTACGTAACGGAATAAGACGTATTGTCATGGTCGCCATTCACCCGAAGAAACCGAAAGTCGATATGTTTAAGTTTTTCTGGCGCGAGCTGGAGTTATTTGGTGCGCGGGTATATACACCGGAAGATTATGAGCATGCGATTAAGCTGC
>JBMZDK010000160.1:0-9445 GCA_049614265.1 Thiolinea sp. | reverse complement strand
CTAATGGTGAATCCGGTTCCAGGCATCCAGTGCAGCAATCTTATAGGCCTCAGCTAAGGTCGGATAATTGAAAGCATTCTCAATGAAATATTCCAGTGTACCTTCCAGCGTCAGCACAGCCTGCCCAATGTGAATAAGCTCCGTTGCCCCTTCTCCAACAATATGCACACCCAGCAAACGATGGGTTTTCATCGAAAAAATAGCCTTCAGAATGCCATGATTCAACCCCATAATCTGGCCCCGTGAGGTTTCGCGCAGACGCGCAATACCACACTCGTAAGGAATCTCCCGTTCACGCACCTCCTGTTCCGACATACCAATAGTAGAAATCTCGGGCACTGAATAGATACCATAAGGGAAATACTCCGGTGAGCTATGTGCAGCTTCACCAAAAGCATTACAGGCCGCCAACCTCCCCTGTTCCATTGAGGTTGAAGCCAGACTGGGGAAGCCAATAACATCACCCACAGCATATATATGCGGCACTTCAGTTTGAAAATTCTCGTTCACTGTCAGCTTGCCGCGCTCATCCGGCTTCAACCCGCAGTTTTCCAGTTTCAGGCTGTTGGTCGCTCCACTGCGGCCAGCGGTATACAACACCATATCACTGTGCACCATGCGCCCGCTTTTCAGATGCGTGGTGCAGATGCCACTCGCTTTAATTTCAATGCCCTGAACCGTTTCCCCCAGCCTTAAAGCCATCCCGCGATCACGCATCTGGTGAATCAGATCCTGAGTGATTTCATTATCAACAAAATCGACAATACTGTTACGCGGCTCAATGAGAGTGACATGGACATCCAGTGCGCTGAATATCGTCGCATACTCTACTCCGATAACACCGGCCCCGATTACAGCCAGCGAACGTGGAATCCGTTTCAGATTAAGAATCTCATCACTATCCACCACGCGGTCATTGTCAAAGGGGATATGGGCTGGCCGGTAGGGTCGGGTGCCGGTGGCAATAACAATGCTTTCCGCACTGTATTCAGCAACATCACCATCTTCTTTGGTTACCGCCAGCGTATGCTGATCAAGGAAATGTGCCTCGCCACAGACGGTATCGACCTGATTACGATTAAACTGATGTTCCAGCGTTTCCACTTCATGATCCAGCGTTTTAGTCAGCCGCTCAAGCAGATCAGCCGCTGAAATATTCTCCCGCGCCCGATAACCCCGGCCATAAAACTCACGCTCACGCCAACCTGACAGGTTTAACACCGTCTCACGCAGCGTTTTACTGGGAATCGTACCGGTATGCACCGAAACACCTCCAATACGACGGCCACGCTCCAGAATTAAAACACGCTTACCCAGTTTTGCCGCCTGGATCGCCGCCCTTCTGCCGCCGGGCCCGCTACCAATCACCAGTAAATCGTATCTGGTTGACATATTATCCTCCTATCCATTCGGGGATAAACAGCCTAGCAACCTCTATACAATCAGGTCAATCACCAACCGGCTCAGAAAACACACCGTCAAACAGTAGGAACTCGTGCACAAAAACTTTCAGAATTTTTTCCACCCTGCTTCGGTAGCCGATGAGCTTTGGGCAGCTGAAAACTTTTTCCTCACCACTTAAAGTTTTACATAAACTTTACAGAACAGCCGCAGTAACTGTCATAATGTTATTAATCAATTCCAACAATACTTTACAGGTGCCATCATATGCTGAGTCGCCACATCGCCGCATTCGTTAATACCTTATTCGTTAGTCTCGTTTTCCTGTTCATCACCGGTACACTGCAGGCTAATCCATTACCCCCGGAAGATGTTCCCGAACCACTAAAACCCTGGATTGAATGGGCGCTGCATGATGAAAAAGGCCTGGATTGTCCCTGGCAATACAATCAGCAACAACGAGCCTGTAGCTGGCCCTCACGCTTAAATCTGGATTTGAATGATCAGGGCGGCACCTTTAGTCAGCAATGGCAAACCTATGACAACACGTTTGTCCGCCTGCCCGGCGATGGCAATAACTGGCCACAGGAGGTTAGCAATGAAACCGGCGAGAAACTGCTGGTCGAAGAGCGCGAAGGCTTTCCGGTAGTCAAACTCAGCAGGGGCATTCACACTATCAACGGCAGTTTTCATTGGAACAGACTGCCAAAAGCATTACGCGTCACGCCGGAATCCGGCCTGATAAGCCTCAGCGTTAATGATAAAACGATCGCTCGCCCTAACTTTAATCAACAAGGACAGCTATGGCTGACTCAGGGCAAAACCCAAACCGCCAGTGAAGATAATCTGGACATTCAGGTTTTCCGCAAAATTCTCGATAGTCACCCGATTCAGGTGATTACCTCAATCCGGCTGCGTGTTTCCGGTAAACAACGCAATGCCACACTTAGCCCGGTTCTATTGGATGGCTTTATCCCACTACAGCTCGATAGCCCGTTACCGGCACGTATCGCTGAAAAACAACAATTGCAGGTACAGCTGCGCCCCGGCGAATGGACACTACAGGTCACAGGACGCGCCGCCAGCGATCAAACGACTTTTACCCTTCCCGCCAGCGAAGCACCCTGGCCACAGCAGGAAGTCTGGGTGCTGCAAACAGATAGCGCCATGCGTCAGGTTGAAGCTTCAGGAGTCAATAGCATCGACCCCAATCAAACCCGCCTGCCCACGGACTGGAAATCCCTGCCCGCTTACCTGATGGCGCCCGGACAAACACTGACACTTGACGTTATTCAGCGCGGCGCAGCGCAAACCGGAAAGAAAAACCTTAGTTTAAGACGCGAAATGTGGCTGGATTTTTCCGGGGCAGGCTACACAGTGAAAGATCAGCTCAGCGGCAATATCCGTCAGCAGTCACGGCTGAATGTACTACCGGAGCTGGCACTGGGCCGTGTCAGTGTCGGTGGCCAACCGCAGTTTATTACGCGCGAAAGTGAAGATGCTCCTCCGGGCGTTGAATTACGTTCTGAGCAATTAAACCTGACTGCCGAGAGCCGCTATCAGGGGCAGATAACATCACCACCGGTCAATGGCTGGCAACAGGATTTGCAACGCGTTGATACTCAGCTCCACTTACCACCGGGATGGCGCTTATTCTCTGTCAGCGGTACGGATAATCACCCGCAAAGCTGGGTGCAACGCTGGAGTTTGCTCGACTTATTTCTGGTGCTGGTGATCGCACTCGGCACAGGTTATCTGTTTGGCTGGCTCTGGGGCGGACTGGCTTTGCTGACTTTAGTCTTTATCTGGCATGAGCCCAATGCACCACGTTTCATCTGGCTAAACTTACTGGCTGCCACTGCATTATTACGTGTTCTGCCTGCCGGCTGGTTAAAGCGCTCAGTGACAACTTATCGCTGGCTGAGCCTGCTGACACTGGCCATTATTGCGCTGCCTTATATGATCGATACTGTGCGCATTGGCCTTTACCCACAGTTAGCGCATCAGCACCGAGCAGAGGCAATGCGTGATAGTAGTATCGCTACCTTTAACAATTTTGCTGCTGATACTGCCGCGGAAGTTGCAGAAGAACAAAATATGGCTGAACCCGTTATGCAACAGACTCCGATGAGTATGAGTAATTCAGGTCAGCAGATGGGTAAAAGTTTGCGCAAACCTGCTCCAAAACCTGCCCCACGCCCGGTCAATAAAGTGAAAAAAACCAAATACGATATGAAAGCCATTGACCCGAACAGCATGATTCAGACCGGCCCCGGATTACCGCACTGGCGCAGTTATCGCACCATCAATTTACACTGGGCAGGGCCGGTTAAAGCGGATGAACGCACCTACTTATGGCTGATAAATCCCCAACAAAACCTATTACTCAAACTGGCAGGCATTATGCTGCTCCTTGCCCTGAGCTGGCGTATGCTAAGCCAGAGTCAGGGGTTCAGTTGGCCACCCGGAAGACGCAACGGTGGCGGCACTAAACACAGAACAGGCGCCCAAAACAGTAATAACGCTGATGAAACAAACCCGGATACCCGGACAGTCACCAGTCAGCAAAATACCGGAGCAATAAAACAGACTTTAAAACTGCTGCCATTATTTTTACTGCCGGTTTTGCTTTTCACCCAGCAACCGGCACAGGCAACAAGCATCCCGGATCAGCAAACACTACAAACACTGCGGGAACGTCTGACTGATGCCCCGGATTGTCTGCCGGTTTGCGCACAAATCGAACGCATGCAAGTCACACTGGGGGGCAATACACTTAATGCGCGGCTGACAGTTCACGCCAGCGTTGATACGGCGATCCCCCTGCCCGGAAGTCAGGATACCTGGCTGGCAAAAGAAATCCGTCTGAATTACCAGAACGCACAGGCGATTGGCCGTGATCAGCAGCAGCAACTCTGGCTGGCAATCCCCGCCGGGCAACATGAAATCCAGTTACGTGGCCCATTACCCAAGCGCAACCAGATCACTTTACCCTTACCGCTAAAACCTCACCAGGTCAGCTGGCAAAGTATGAGCAAAGACTGGACGCTGGAAGGCATACGTGACAACGGAACTCCGGAAGCACAGCTACAACTCAACCGTATACTGAATGAAGACGAAAAAGCGCAACAGGAACAACAGCAAAGCATTCTCCCCACTTTTGTTAAAATAGAACGCCACCTGCATCTGGGGCTGGACTGGCATGTGGAAACCACCGTCAGGCGAATTTCACCACCTGATACGCCTCTCAGCCTGAGCATTCCGTTATTACCCAATGAACAGCCAATGAGTGAGCGTCTGCGCATTCGAAATCAGCAGATTAAAATTAATCTTGGGGCAGAACAAATGACCGCCCGTTGGTCTTCACGGCTAACACCCGGCGATGAAATTATCCTCAAGGCCAGCAATAATCCGGATTATCTGGAAAGCTGGCATTTGGCGACCAGCCCGGTCTGGAACGTTAAAGACAGCGGCCTGCCTGTTAATCAATTTACCCAACCGGACGGACAGCGTGTACCGGTTTGGCTGCCCTGGCCGGGTGAAAAGCTGACGCTGGCGGTCAGTCGCCCGCAAGGTGTTCCCGGCCAAACCGTTACCCTCCTTGGCAGCCAGCTCAGTATCCAGACCGGCAAACGGGCCAATGACATTACGTTAAATCTTAGTATTCGCAGCAGCCGGGGGGTGCAACATCAGATTGAGCTGCCCGCTGATGCTGATTTGCAGGAACTGAGCATTGACGGTATCCCACAGCGCATTCAACGCAATGATAATAAACTCAGCCTGACACTGAAACCCGGCCAGCAGTCAGTTAATGTATTATGGCGTGAACACAAACCACAGGGACTCAGCTACCAATTCCCGGCAGTTGACCCCGGGCTACCGGGTGTAAATACCCGTTTGCAAATCAACCCGTTACAGGATCGCTGGATATTATGGACACAAGGCCCCACACTCGGCCCGGCTGTCCTGTTCTGGGGAGTGCTACTGGCTCTGTTGATTGTTTCACTGGCGCTGGGGTATTCCCGCCTGACACCTGTTAAAAGCTGGCAATGGTTTTTACTGGGCATCGGTTTAAGCCAAACCGAACCCCTGCTGATGATTCTGGTTGCTGGCTGGCTGATCGCGATTGCCTTGCGGGGAAAAATCACAATGCCAACCAAATGGTGGCAGTTTAATTTACTGCAGCTGGCACTGGCTGGCCTGACGCTGCTGGCTCTACTGATCCTCGCAGTAGCTCTGTCACACGGCCTGCTGGGGCAGCCCGAAATGCAGATTGCAGGCAATGGCTCCGGCACATACAGCCTGAAATGGTATCAGGATCTCAGCACCGGCACGCTGCCACAGCCGCTGTTAGTCAGTGTGCCGTTGTGGGTTTATCGTGTCCTGATGCTGGCCTGGGCATTATGGCTGGCAGTCTCTGTTTTACGCTGGTTAGGCTGGAGCTGGCAGGCCCTCAATCACGGTAATTTGTGGTTAGCCCGGCCAACTAAACCTGTAAAAGCACAGCAACCCGGCACCGCAATCAGCGAATCGAATCAGGAGGCCAACACCGAACAGACGGCAAAATGATTCGCTAAACCGTGATAACGGGCATACACTGTTAATGAGCAGCTTATACCATCATCAGTTATGCCCCTTATTAATACTGACTTATCACAGGCGATTTATCGTCTGATTATCATTACCCTAATGGCTTGCGTCATTGGGGTTTTGGTATCACTGGCAGCACTGGGTTTCATCGAACTGGTGTTCTGGCTCAATGATGTATTATTCATTTCACCACGCAGCCGGATACAATTAAATCACCCGCTACTGCTGGCGCTGCTCACTGTCCTGGTACCGACACTCGGTGGGTTAGCGGTCGGCCATCTGTTGCATTATGTTTCTCCTGAAAAGCGCCCTCTCGGACCAGCAGACAGTATCCGTGCCGCACAACTACACCAACCTTTACCCACACTGCGTGCAGGTTTTGTTTCAACGTTAGCCGCAATACTGTCGCTGGGTTGTGGCGCATCGGTAGGGCAATATGGCCCGATGGTTTACCTCGGGTCTATTGGTGGTGCAATCAGTGAAAAGCTCATTACTCCCCTGCGCATTCATATTCCAAACCTGTCGGTTATTGTTATTGCCAGCGGTGTCGCAGCCGCAATTTCCACTGCATTTAATGCCCCCATTGCGGGTTTGGTATTTGCCCATGAAGTGATTCTGCGTCATTACTCACTGCAATCGTTTGCCCCCACAACCATTGCCGCAGCAACCGGTTATATTGTTGCTAATGTCATTTTTACCGGTGAGCCATTGTTTTTAGTCGAGTTCTCGGCGGTTAATTTTAGCCATGAGTTTTTCCTCTTTGCTTTGCTTGGTATCTGCTGCGCTGTACTGGCAATGCTCTTTATGAAACTCATTTTGTATTTCGCCGGATATGCCGCCAATATGCGCTTAGCCGCACCTTACCGCCCGGCACTGGCCGGATTTGCCGTGGGACTTATTGCACTCGGCTTACCTGATATCCTTGGTGTCGGCAATGAAGTTTTACGGTTTGCAACCATTGAAGGTGCATTCAGCCAGCAGGAGCTGGTACTGATTATTTTAAGCAAATTGGTATTAACTGCCCTATGCGCTGGTTTTGGTTTTGCCGGCGGTGTTTTCAGCCCTTCACTCCTTATAGGCATTTTGTTTGGTGTGCTCTTCTGGTCAGTACTGGAAATGCTCGGCGTACCCAATTCAGGCCTTGTGGTATACGCTATTTGCGGCATGATTGCACTGACCAGTCCGGTCATTGGCGCACCCCTGACTACCATTCTGATTATCTTTGAACTCACCCGAAATTATGAGCTGACCATCGCCGCTATGGTGGGAGTGGTATTATCCAATTTGCTGGTCTACCGCTTATTTGGACGCTCACTATTTGACGTGCAACTGGCCAAAAAAGGGATTGATCTGTCTTTAGGGCGCGATCGGGTCATGCTGAGCCATGTGCAGGTGAATGATTATCTGGATCAGCATTACCTATGTCTTGATGCAGAAACCCCCAAAGAAACCATTATTGACATCATGACCCGAGAGCAATATTCAGAAGCAATGGTGCTGAACACTCAACAGCAATACCTTGGTATGGTACGTCTGCGTGACGCTTACCAATATGCAACCGCAACACCGGCAAGAGAAATCATGAATACGGACTGGCCTGTATTTAATGATAAGACCAGTATCTGGCAGGCAATGCGTTCTCTGGGCAATTTTGTCGGCAACACCATTCCGGTCATTAACAACGAAGGCAAGCTCAGCGGCATTATTACCGAAGCCGAGCTGATCAAAGCCTATCTGGAAATCGTGCACCAACTGCGGCGGGAAGAAAATGCAGCAGTATGACACCCCATGGAAATTCATCAAACAGCAGAATTGCCTTGTATATTGCTTAATTATTCCACTATTCATTAGTAGCAACCGAATCCATGCTGACACGCCACAAACTACCTTAAACATTGCCACCTGGGGCGGTTTATACCAGGCCGCACAACAAGCTGCTATTTTTACGCCATTCACCGCCAAAACCGGGATTCAAATTGCTACTCAGCCCTATAACGGCGGCATTGGTATCTTGCAACGAGCGGATAAGCCAGATCTTATTGATATGGTGGAAGAGGATGCTCTACGGGCTTGTGATACCGGATTGCTGCACGAAGCGGACTTTACTCAATTTGTAGACAGTGGGCCTTCCGGGGAATCCGTACAACAGGATTTCCTGCCCCGTAGTTTTCTTCCCTGCAGTGTCGCACAACTTAGTTTTTCCACTGTAGCGGCTTATAGTATTACCGCCTACCCGGATATCAAACCGCAAACCATTGCCGACTTCTTTGATCTGCAACGCTTTCCCGGCAAACGTGGCTTACGTAAAGAACCTGCTGTCATGCTGGAATGGGCGCTGGCTGCCAACGGCGTCCCCTTAAATCAGATCTATGATTTACTCAGCACAGAGCGAGGCCTACAACTGGCACTCAAAAAACTGGACAGCATTCGTGAGCATATTGTCTGGTGGGAAGACCCGGATGAACCAGCAAATTTGTTAAAAAGCGGTCAAGTAGCGATGACTTCCGGCTATAACGGTCGCTTGTTTGCCGCTCAAAGCCGTAACAGCCCAATTATTATTCTCTGGGATGCTCAAATCACCGAAAAAGCCACCTGGGTTATTCCACGTCAAAAACAACAAGCCAAAATAAAACCGGAAATTCTAACCTTTATCCGTTATGCAACAGCAACCCGCACCCAGGCAAAACTGGCTGAAAACATACCCTATGGCCCAACCCGATACAGTGCGTTTGCATTTATTGGAAAACACCCTGAAAACGGTCAGGTTATGTCCGGCCATTTACCGACTGCACCTCACCACTTATCCAGAGCACTGTTTAAGGATAGCAAATGGTCAGCTAATACGGCGACACTACGTCAGGAAGCATTTGAGCAATGGCTAAAGACCCCAATGGGCAGAAAATAGGCCAAAATAATAACCTGGATTATCATTAAGATATAACGAGGATTTATATGGAAGGATGCGTGATAAAGAAAACTAAAAACTGAAACGGTGTAAAGTACACAAACTATTTACACCGTTCTTTAAGGCATGAAAATTTTTCAGGGCAAAGACATTTAACGCTTAATAACTGTTCCCAATAAGCACCCGATAACTCTTGCATGCCTGATTTGGCAAAACTGATTAAATCGCCAAATCCTCAAGAGATTGCCCATTATCAAGGCACTCATCTACCCAGCGCGGACGGCGACCACGGCCAGTCCACGTCATACTGCTATCTTCAGGATGACGGTATTTAGGCGCAACAGGCTTACGTAATTTACGTGCTTCCAGTACTTCTTCCAGTGTAAAGGGAGAATTGTCAATCAAATCATCAACTTTAGTCCGTAGCTCTACCAGTTCGGTTTGACGGCGTTGCTGTGAAGCAACCTCAATGTCAGCTTTCAATTTTTGTAACTGTTCTACAGTCAAATCAGCAATATTAATATCAGTCATTTTTACGAGTCTCTACAA
>JBMZDK010000159.1:0-9451 GCA_049614265.1 Thiolinea sp. | reverse complement strand
AGTATGACCGGTGCGGATATGGGTGAAGCTCAACGTATTACTGTGCTGGAAGCGATCCGGGCTTATACCTGGAATGCAGCCTATTCCGTATACCATGAACACCGTAAAGGCTCGCTGGAAGTGGGGAAACTGGCTGATCTGGCGATTATTGACGGTGATATCTTAGCAGTGCCGCACAATGAAATCGCCGGACTGGAAGTATTTATGACTGTCTCGGACGGGGAGATAGTGTACCGGAAAGCATAACCTCCGGTAGCGCGCCCTGAGTTAGAAGGAATCACTCAGCTCAGAACATCGGAAAAATCGACCCAAAGTCATTTTAAATTCGAATTAAATTGATGCTATTCTTCTCCTAAACTATAAGCAATCTGTTGAGCTTCACAGCTACAGCAACCACCTTCGCCATAAACCGCAAAGGTGATTCTTACTGTGAAGCTGAACGCCGGAAAAAAGGAGAAGTAAGATGGCTGATATCGATAAATTACTCGGACAGTTGCTAAGCAGCAGTACCGCTAAAGGTTTAGCGGGTGGTCTTGCCGGTGGTATGGCAAGCAAGATGGTTTCTAAAAAGGCGGCCCGCAAGCTGGGGAAAAACGCTCTGAAACTGGGGGGTGTTGCGGCGGTGGGCGCTTTGGCTTATACCGCTTACAAACGTTATAACAACAACCCTCAGGGCCAGACACAAGCGCAAGCCACAACGCCGAATGTAGCGCAACCCACGCAAACACCGGCTGAGCTGCTTCCTGCGCCACAAAACTCGGCTTTTCTGCCAGACCTGAACAATCAGGTCGCCAGCAATCAGCATAGCCTGACCCTGGTTCGCGCCATGATTGCTGCTGCCCGGGCAGATGGACAAATGGATATGCAGGAAAGCCAGATTATTTTCGATAAGATTGAGTCGCTGGGACTGGATGATGAAAGCCGGAATCTGTTGCTGGATGAAATGAATCATCCCGTTAATATGGATACCATTATCCAGAGTGCGACCACACCGGAAGTGGCAGCGGAAATCTACACCGCCTCTTTACTGGCAGTGGATGTAGACACCGCTGCCGAGAAAGGCTACCTGAACATGCTGGCGGCGCGCCTGAAATTACCCGCAGCGCTGACCGCTGAGATTGAACAGCAGGTTGACGCCCAGCGGGTAACGGTCAGTTAACCTAACATTTACCTTACACAATACAGGAGATGTGCAAAGCATCTCCTGATGCCACTCCCGGCACATAAAGCAGATTAAGTACACACCACAAAATTTGACTTGACCATCATAGCTGAATTCCTTACTGTTACGGCATATCAATCAATTAGTAAATCGTCAATCGGTATTTCACGACAATTATGCACACACCAACCATCAACAAACTGATGAATGTAAGCAAGCTGCCCTTAGTGGTACTGCTGGTGGTGTCTGTCGTGGTGGTGGTCAATGAGGCCATGCCGTAGCGGTTTGATTGAGAGTAAAACATCAAAACCCTGCGGCAAACACCGCAGGGTTTTTTTTTAGCCCGCACTTTTGCAGCTTAGCCGCAAGTGCCTTTCACCAACGAAAATGAGATACAACATGACCGATTTAGCCAACCCCATAACCGAAAGCATGCCCACACCACAGGCGGCCAAACGTTTATCGGGCGCACAGCTCATCATCCAGCTGTTAGAACGTCAGGGCATTACCCACATCGCCGGTGTTCCCGGTGGCGCCAGCCTGCCAATGTACGATGCCTTACCCGGCAGCAATATCAAACACGTCCTCGCCCGCCACGAACAGGGCGCGGGCTTTATCGGCCAGGGTATGGCCCGTGTCAGCGGCGAAGCTCAGGTCTGTTTCGCCAGCTCCGGCCCCGGTGCCAGTAATCTGGTCACTGCAGTAGCGGATGCCCGTCTCGACTCGATCCCGCTGATTGCGATTACCGGCCAGGTACCACAGCAAATGATTGGCACTGATGCCTTTCAGGAAATCGATACTTTCGGCCTGATGTTACCCATTACCAAACACAACTGGCTGGTGCGCTCCGCTGAAGAACTGTTGGAAGTGATTCCGGAAGCGTTCCGTATTGCACTGTCAGGTCGTCCCGGCCCGGTGTCAATTGATGTACCAAAAGACGTGCAAAATCAGATCATTGAAGTCAGTGAATGGCCGGAACCCGGCAAGCCGGAAGCTAAACCGGAATTTGCAGCGGCGGATGTCGACGCCATGCTGACTAAAATCCGCGAAGCACAACGCCCGGTACTGATGATCGGTGGCGGTATTGTGTATGGCGACGCTTGTGATCAGCTGCGCAGCTTTGCTGAACAGCTCGATATTCCGGCGGTACAAACCTTTATGGGACTCGGCGTATTACCTCATGACCATCCGTTGTCACTGGGTATGCTGGGTATGCATGGTGCACGTTTCACCAACTACATTCTGGAAGAGTGTGACCTGCTGATTGGCTTAGGGGTGCGTTTTGATGATCGCGCCACCGGTAAAGTAGAAGCCTTCTGCCCGAAAGCGGAAATCATCCATGTCGATATTGACCGCAGTGAAATGGGCAAGATCAAAAATCCGGTGCTGGGGATTAATGCTGATGTGGGTGATGTTTTAACGCTGGCGAATGAACAGCTGGAACCCATGCAGCGTCCGTTATGGCAGCAGCGTGTTGCCCAATTGAAAGCAGCACACCCGTTGGTAAAAGAAGGCGAAGACGAGTTATTCCGCCCTTACGGTGCGATTAAAGCGGTAGCCGATATTCTGGATGATGAAGCCAATATTGCAACCGATGTTGGTCAGCACCAGATGTGGGTAGCTCAGGCTTACCCTATCAACCGCCCGCGCCAGTGGATCAGCTCCGGCGGCCTCGGTACCATGGGCTTTGGCATGCCAACTGCACTGGGTATGGCGCTGGCACAGCCACAGCGTAAAAGCATCTGCTTCTCCGGTGACGGTAGTATTATGATGAACATTCAGGAGCTGGCAACCGCTGCCGAAGAGAATCTGGATGTTAAAATCATTATTCTCAATAATGGTCATCTCGGTCTGGTACGTCAGCAGCAAACCCTGTTCTACAACGAGAACCTCAACGCAGTGAAATTCCATCAGGGCGTTGATTTTGCCATGGCGGCTCAGGCCATGGGTGTTAAAGGTGTTGATCTGGCAAAGTCCGCCGACCCGATGGCTGATTTGCGTGAGGCACTGCTGGAACATGGCCCCTGCGTCATCAACCTGCCAATCGACGAAACCGAAATGGTCTACCCGATGGTTGCCCCCGGTGGCGCTAACTTTGACATGATCGGAGGTGAAGCGTAATGACAACGCAAGCGATGAATACCGCAGCAGAAAGCACTGCTCCTGTACCCCAGTCGGTACTGCGTCTCACGGTGAATAACCACCCCGGCGTCCTGTCCCACGTTTGTGGTTTATTTGCCCGTCGCTCCTTCAATCTGGAAGGTGTGATGATCCGCCCTATCCGTGCCACCGAAGGCGCGCATAGCCGGATGTGGTTATTGCTCAATGAACATGACAAGCTGGAACAGGTCATTCGGCAGACTGAAAAGCTGCGCGATGTGATTAAAGTCGAACAACATGCGCTGGAAGGCAGTGTGTTTGAACAGACCGACGGCTTTTTTGCCGGTTAAAATCCCGGGAAATCTACCCGCTCCCTCCCTGATAAAAGGAGGGAGTTGCCGACTCATCTGCTTCGTGTAACCAGATACCCTCAGCCTTAATTCAGAATCCGCTTCACCGCCCGGTTCTTCGGCGGGCAGACAAAACAAGCCCGGTGTTTATGTGGCCCCTCACCAATCTGTGCCGCCTGCAAGGAATTATGCACATGCTTAGCCACCAGCGGGGTATCCGGACAGGCGGCCAGTACCACATGATGCGTATGCGCTTTACCCGGCACATTGTAGACCCAACCACCATCCTGCAGCTGCCCCTCGATTTCCGAACCATGCGAATGTCCGTCTGACATCCCCGTAGTCGCACAGCCTCCCAGCAATAAGGCACTAAGCACCAGACCTAAACCAGACAGCGGTTTAATATTCTTATCCATTATGTCTCTTCCTTTCATCTCATTCCCTGTTACGGTTTGTTTTAACATTTAATAATGACCACCGACAGACAATCTATAGTGCCGAACCTGATTTTGTAAAGCGACGGTAAAAATCGTAGCAATACTTCCCTGATGACGGGCGGCTGAGTAATACTTACAGTATGAATTCAGGCGACCCGGATCTTAACACCCTCGAACAGCGCAGTGCATGGACATTGGATGCACTGAATCATCTGGATCAGGGTATAACGGTGTTTGACCATAAACTGCGTCTGGTTGCCTGGAATAAACGCTGGCTTGAGTTACTGGATTTACCCGAAGACCTCGCTGAGACCAATCAGCATATCAAAGTCTTTTTTCACTACAACGCCGAACGCGGTGAGTATGGTGATGGCGATATCCACGCTCAGGTGGCGGAGCGGGTGGAGCTGGCCCAAAACTTTGAGGCTCACGTTTTTGAACGCCTGCGCCCGGACGGCACTATTATCGAAGTCCGTGGTAATCCGATGGAAAACGGTGGCTTTGTCACCACCTATACCGATGTTACAGAACAGCGGCTGGCTGAGGCACGACTGGAGCAGCGGGTGGTACAACGCACCGAAGCCTTGCGCAACAGCGAAAACTGGATTCGCCAGATTGCTGATGCTGTGCCCGCGCTCATCGCCTATGTCGACAACGATAACCGTTATCAGTTTATCAATCAGATGCACCAGCAATGGTTCGGCCTGGAAAGCGAACAGCTGTTAGGCACGTCGATTTTTGAGCTAGTGGAAAACCGCAATCTGCGCCGGTTCCGGGCTGATGTCGCGCGTGTCCTGCAGGGCGAAGAAGTTCAGAGTGAATACACGCTGGGCCGCCAGAGCAAACGCCCCATGCATGTCTCTATCTCCTTTATCCCACACTTCGATGACCAGCAGCAGCTATTAGGCTACTTTTTCCTTGGTCAGGATCTCACGGAATATAAGCAAACCCAGCGTGAACTGCTGGAGTCACATAAAATGCAGGCCCTGGGGCTGTTAACCGGCGGCGTGGCACATGATTTTAATAACCTGCTCACTATTATTCTCGGCAATCTGACCTTTCTGGAAGACAGCGACATTGATGAAGAGGAAATGCGTGAAGCGGTACTCTGCTGTCAACAGGCGGCACAGCGCGGCAGCAATCTGATTCAGCGTCTGCTGACCTTTTCCCGTCGTCAGTCGCTCAAGCCTGAGATTACCGGGCTGAATGCGCTGATTGCAGACTTCACCACCCTGCTACAGCGCACGCTGGGAGAAACGGTATTACTGCAATGCCAGCTGAATCCGCAGCTGCCGCAGATTAAAGTTGACCGTAACCAGTTGGAAACCAGTCTGCTGAATCTGGCGCTGAATGCCCGAGATGCCATGCCTGACGGTGGCAGCCTGACCATTACCACCGGCATTTATCAGAAGTCGACACAGCCCGACGATGATGCCTTCAGCGACCTGGCTCCCGGTGATTATGTCATGCTCAGCATCAATGATGAGGGCGAAGGCATGTCAGCGGAAACCATCAGCCGTGCCTTCGAACCCTTTTACACCACCAAACCCGCCGGACTCGGCACGGGACTGGGACTGAGTATGGTATACGGGTTTGTCCGTCAGTCCGGTGGCGGGATTGATATCCGCTCCCGCTTAAAACGTGGCACCAGCATCCGCCTGTTATTCCCGGCAGAAAACACGCAGCAAATGCCCCAACATCAAACAACAGAAAGCCTGACTGATACCACACCACATGCCAGCGTCTTACTGGTCGAGGATGATGCCGGAGTAAGGCAGTATGTGCATCGTTCGCTGCGCAAAATGGGCTATCAGGTCGATCTGGCGGAAAATGGCGAGCTGGCCGTGAATCAGCTGGCGCGCAAACCGGATTACGACCTGGTGCTAACCGATATTGTTATGCCCGGCTCAGTCAGCGGGCTGGACATTTATGCCAGAGTTCAGCAGGATTACCCGGCAACCAAGGTATTATGCATGACCGGCTATAGTGAACAGCTGGAAGGCAAGCTGGCAGAGTCCAGCCTATTGCGCAAACCGTTTCAACACAACCAGCTGGCGCATAAACTACAGGAATTATTAGATCCGCCGCCACGCCATACCGTCTGAGGGGAATACACGATGCCAGAATGCAATCATCGCATCCTCATTGTGGATGATGAAGCTGCGATCCGTTCGTTGATTAAACGCTATTTTGAAAAACGTGGCGGCCTGGTGTATTGCGCGGCATCCGGCGATGAGATGCACCAGATTCTGGCGCGGATGCCGGTTGACCTGATTCTGCTGGATGTGCAGCTCCCCGGCAGCAAAGATGGTTTTGCACTGCTGGATGAAGTGAAACGGCAGTATGAAGCCGGCGTGATTATGCTGACTGTACAAAATGAATTAAACGACCGCCTTGCCGGGTTAAATGGCGGCGCGGATGACTATGTACCCAAGCCGTTTGAAATGAGCGAACTGCTGGCCCGCTCCAATGCGGTATTACGTCGTCTGGCTGCTGAAAAGCCGGTGAGCGAACCGGAGACCGGACGCTTTCTGTTCAGCGGCTATTGCCTCGATTGCCGGATCAGGGAACTCCACGATTCAGAACAACAAGCCATCGAGCTATCACCTGCTGAACTCGACCTGCTGATGATTTTTGTTAAACACCCGCAAACTGTACTCAGCCGCGACTACCTGTTACAACAAACCCGTGGCCGTGATGCCAGCCCTTACGACCGCACCATTGATGTCAGAGTCGGCCAGCTACGCAAGAAGATTGCGGCGCCGAACGCGTCGGAGCCACTGTTCAAAACCATTCGCGGGGGTGGTTACATGCTCAACAGCACGGCGCAAAACCTGAATTAATCAGCTATCCGCTCCGGGCTGCTTACCCGCCGGACAAATACAGGAACCCGCCAGATGCGTAATATGCTCCGGCCCGATACCACAGCAGCCGCCCACAATCTGCGCACCATTGGCTAACCAACGCTGTGCCGCCGCAGCATAATCCCCGGCATCAATGACACCGGTAAACAGCCAGTCACCGGCAGCGTTATAATCCCCGGAATGCGCATAAGCCCCGTAAGGCTTATCCCAGCTGATTCGTACCACATCAAGACAACGGTCAATCAGATTAACATCCGTATGCATGATTGTTATGGCATCAACGTCATAATCAGCCAGTGCCGCAATCGCATCCGCCAGCAAATCACCATTGCGCAATGTTGGTAAAACCCCGGTTTCATAAGCCTTCTGGTCAAAACCACCGCAGGTAAAACCCACCCAAACCGGCAACCCCACTGCTTTAACGCCTTCCAGCAATGCCCGCATACGCCGGATATCAATCATCATCTCCAGCATAATCAAATCGGCCCCGGCATCGCGCATAATCTGCGCCTGTTCAGTCGCCGCTGTTGTCAACGCCTCCAGCCCGGGATGCCGCTCCGACCATGACCAGAAAGAAATACCACCGGCTACCAATATCTGATCAGCTCCGGCTTCCGCACGTGCCGCACAGGCCAGCTCAACGCCCCGGCGATTATAAGCGACGAAGTTATCCTCCTCACCCGCATCACGCAGCGCATGCCGACTGGTGGCAAAAGTATTAGAGATAACAATCTCCGCCCCGGCCTGAATATAATCACGGTGTACCCGCTGCAGAATTTCAGGATGACTCAGCGCCGCACCGCCATTCCAGGCATCTTTTAACTTCGGCACACCATGCCTTTCCACTTCTGTACCGGTGCCACCATCAATAAGAATCGTTTCGCCGTCATGCAGGCGTTGCAATAGCGTGTTATAGCGACTCATACCAACCTCAGTTTTCATCATATTCGACACGGGCAGTATAATTCACTGATAATGCGTAGAGCTAATGCATGAGGGTTTATGGGTTGGCAGCAACATACCTCACTCCATTCATAACCGGATATCCCGCAGCGCGTTATCCGCCGAGCTATTCTGTAAAATCCTCAAACTCTCTTAGCATACGATTCAGCACGGTTCGTTGGCGATCATCCACCGGATAAGCCGGTAGTCGCCACCCAACACTACCGAAAGTTCAACTCGCCCATTTGCTACAAATAAAATCATACTGTTCTTCAGTATCAGGAATTGGCACGCCCCGCGCCGCACTTACCATGTCAATAGCAACCTTACCACTATAACCGTCACGCACAAGCAAACTGGCGGTAGTCATGCCGGTTCGGCCAATACCTACACGACAATGTACAGCAACATTGTCTCCCGCCAGCAATCGCTGATATACACCTTCGATGAAAGCCAGATACTTCTCAGTTTCAGGTAGACCACGGTCTGCTATCGGATAGCTAATAAAATCAATATCAGCTTCCTTTAACCGCACCTCTTCTTGCCTCAAGCCTAACTCACGTTCTTCGTGTTTTTCCAGATGTGATATGACCAGATCCACACCGAGGCTGGCGTAATATTTCACGTCATCTTCCAGCCACTCCGAACTGGGGCGTGGCATGGCGTACAGGCTGCCTTTGCCGATGACAGTGACTTCGTATATGTCAGGTTTTAGCATTTGTTTGGATAATCCGTGGCTAATTGTAATTGCCGCAGGATTTGCAGCGATTATAGCAACTAATCCCCGCAAAATTTGCGGTGATTAAACTTATACATTAATATCTATACATAGATTGTCAATCTTTGTATTCAAAGGTGTTATATGCATATTTCGTTAACCCCTGAGCTTGAATCCCGCGTCAGAGCTAAAGTTGATTCTGGTCTGTATAACAACGCCAGTGAGGTGATTCGTGAGGCACTGCGCTTTGTGGATGAGCATGCATCGTTGGTTGAGCAGATGAAGCTGGATTATTTGCGGCGTGAAGTGGCTAAGGGTGCTGTGCAGGCGGAGCGTGGTGAGTTTAGTGAGCATACTGTTGATAGCTTGCTGAATCAGCAGTAACAAGCCGCGTGAATTATCGGTTAACGCCGGAAGCCGAGCAGGACTTGCGGGATATTTGGTCTTATACTCGCACTACATGGGGTTTAAAGCAGGCTAATAATTACCTTGAACAGCTGAAAACCTGTTTTATGAGGCTTTGTGAACATCCTGAGTTGGGGCGGAGTCGTGATGAGGTGCGGGAAGGTTATCGCAGTATTCCGCAGAAACAGCATGTGGTATTTTATCGCTATCATGAGCAGCAAATTGAGGTGGTAAGGGTTTTGCACCGGAGGATGGAAATTGATGGGAAATTCTGAATGAGCTACGGATTCTCAGCCCTCGCCCAAAGCGAAGCGCGTACTCTCGCCAATTTCCGTCCCGCTGAGTCCGTCAGAGATCGAATCTTTGCGGCAGGAGATGAAAAAGGCGATGGATGATATGCGGAGGATGCGGGCTTTTCGGAGGCCAGTGTAGATTACTCCACAACCGGATAACGTCCAACCTCAATCAATTCC
>JBMZDK010000158.1:0-9466 GCA_049614265.1 Thiolinea sp. | reverse complement strand
GGCCCCAGTTTTATCCGTTTAAGCGGCCCACGTTCTCTTGCTGACTGCTGCAAGCCGGAATAAGTCGCTAACCCCTTAATATCAGGATGAATGGGGTACAGGCCTGAGCTGTCTGCAAGTAATTGCTGCCCACGTTCTGACAATAAATAATCCAGAAACCAATGCCCCGCTTTGCTATTACCTGCCTGTTTGGGAACAAAAGCAATTCGGCTCATCACCAGCGTATAATCGGTGGGTAAAATCACTGCCAGATTTGGGTTATTCTGAGCCTGTGTAAATGCATATGACCCAAGCACGTTATAAGCCAGCAATAGTTCACCGGACTGTACCGCCTGCAACATACTGCTGGTATTTTCATAAAGTTCTGCTTTTGCCCGGCTCAGGCTTTCTGTTAAACGCCCCCAGGTACTGGCCTGCTGTGCATCCTGGCTGGCCAGCAGATAACCAAAACCACTCCGGGTTATATCGTATGTTCCGACTTTACCCTGGAAATCACTCTGTTGTTTACGTAACAGATCAATTAACTGAAAGCGACTTTGCGGTATAGCATCAGGACTTAATAAACCAGGATTATATATCATAACCGCAGGTTCATAGGTAAAACCAAATGCCTGGTTACGCCATTGCGCCCAGTCCGGCAACCAGTTTAATGCCGTTCCAATTTCATGGGTTGCAGCATAACCGTCATTAACCAGTTTAATTTGCAAATCCATTGCCGAGCTGATCAAAATATCTGCTGTAGTACCAACCTTCGCTTCATTAAGAAAACGCTCAAACAAAGGCAGGGAGTCCAGCTCGATATATTCAATGCTAACCTCAGGGTAAAGTTCCTGAAAGTCGGTTAGTAAAGGCCGCATTGCCTGTTCATCGGTACTGGAAAATATTTGCAGTTTTTCAGTACCGGTTGTCGTCCGTGAAGCGAGATATATTTCTGCGTTGACAGAATTCTGTGACACACACAAGCTACAGAAAAAAAACCAGGCCCAAAACGTTATGAACTGCCTGCCAATACTCATTGCGGCTCAACCAAATCAAATAAGAGTCGGGCTTTTAGTCCACCCCGGACACCATTTTCCAATTCCAGCTTCCCACCCATTGTATGAATCAGTTGCTCCACAATCGCTAAGCCGAGACCACTGCCAATACTCTGACGAAACTCACCACGCCCGAAACGGCGGGTCACTTCAGTTAATAAGGCCTGGGGCAAACCGGGGCCATAATCCCGCACCTGTAATGCAATATTATGATTTGTATCCATCACTCTGAACAAACTAATATGTACCGCCCTTTTCAATTCACCCTGCTGTCCGTATTTCAATGCATTATCCACCAGGTTACGCACCATTTCCCTGATCGCTTCGGGATCAGCAAATAATTTCACTTCACCGGCCTGATTCTCAAAACTTAAATCAACGTTACTACGCAGTGCCAGAGGCGCCATATCGCCAAGGCACTGGGTTACTATCTCAGCCAAATCAATATTCTCCGGCATACTGACATCAGCCCGGTGAGCTAAAGTGGCATAGTTCAATAATTGATTAATCCGGCTATTAGTTTCTTTAGCATTACGCAAAATGCGTTCGGCACGATCCCGGAATACTCCGTCTTCTGTCATTTCACTCGCCAGTTCAGCCTGCGCCTGTAAACTAGCCAGCGGTGTCCGTAATTGATGGGCAGCTTCCGCAATAAAGGCATGATTACGATCCTGATTTCGTTGCAACCTATGCATAAAACGGTTTATCGCTTCAATCAGATGCCGGATTTCTTTGGGTACTTCCGTCGATAATGGATTCAGTTCGGTGGGCTTACGTTGTAATAAAACATTCTCTACTTTTAGCAACGGTTTTAATGAGCGGCCCGCAGCCAGCCATACGCCAATACCCCCCAATAAAACCAGACCCGCAATCCCCAATAGTGCTTTCAAGGTCAGATCGGATGCCAGTTCACGCCGCGCCAGCTGACTCTGACCCATCTGCAACCAGACCTTACCCTGCACTCCCGATTCTAATAACTCACGCTCCAATACCACAAAACGAAAACTTTCCGTATCATAATTTGCGCTATAAAAATAAGGTTTACCTTGCTGATGGCGATCCCGCATCGCACTTAATGCCGGCCAGGGAGTATTGGCATAACCGGTCAGGACTCTTTCAGGATGCTGCAGATCGTCAATCAGGCTATATACCACCCGATCGTCAGGAGCCAGAGCCAGAGTCGCCAGCGAAGCATAAGGCAGGTCGAAATTCAGAGTACGCTCACTCACCGTCAGATTTTCCATCGCGGTCAGTGCTGCGCTGGCTAATAGCTTATCGTATGCCTCATCGGAGGCCTGAGCCGCAAAATTATGGGCAAGCAATAGTAATAAACCACCACCACACAACAAAACTAAGCCAAACCACAACGCTAAGCGCGTGCGCAGCGAACCGTTATGTATCGACATGGAGCAGGTACCCGATACCACGCAGGGTTTTGATATTAACACTACTAGCCGCCAGTTTTTTACGCAAACGACCGATATACAATTCAATCGCATTATCACTGGGCAGTTCTTCACTGTCTGCGAACGAGCAGAGCTGATCCGCAATCTGACCTTTGCTCAATGCCCTGCCCTGTTGGCTGAGTAATAAATCCAGTATCTGCAATTCGCGCCGTGGTAATTCCAGCACCTCACCGTTGACAAACACTTTGGCAGCACCACGATCAAAACAGAGATTACCGTAGTTCACTAAGCTACTGGTCTCTCCTCTGTTACGCCGTATCAGTGCCCGGCAACGCGCTGATAATTCACGTAAATTAACCGGTTTAACCAGATAGTCATCGGCCCCCAAGTCCAGCGCATTAACCCGGTCATCTATATTAGAACGTGCGGTCAATACCAATACCGGTGTCTTATCCTGTCGGGTGCGTAAGCGACGCAGAACCTCAGTACCATCCAGTCCGGGCAAGCCAAGATCCAGAATAAGCAGCGCGTAGGACTGGTAAGCCAACATTTCAACAGCCTGTTTCCCATCTGTTAACCAGTCCGGTGCATGACCATCCGCTTGTAGACGTTCAACAATCGCCTCAGCCAGATCCGGCGCATCTTCAACCAGTAATATACGCATTTTTTTTCTGTAACATGATAACTCCGACAGCTTAATGACAGGAATAAAGGCTATGCTTTATTTCAGTTTCCGGTTTTGCATTTCACCTGTCAAACCGGACAAATTGCTATTGTATGTTCTGACCTGAGAGAGGAGGGTTTGAGCACAATGTCAGCTGATAAGTCATTGATAAGCATTCAGGTTCCCGACCTGACAGATAAATAAATAGACGATTTGCAGGTAAGGAGCATAATATAATGAATTGCCTGGATTTATTTGCCTGCTTACTTTCAACCTTCTGACTCCTGAAGTCAGAGCGTGAATCCGGGAAAACAACGTTAGACCCGCGTTGTTTCTCTTGTTTAATAGTAATCAAGTGGTCACTTATCCAATCCCATCAGGGGTTTTGTTTTAATTTGGAGGATACACAATGTTAAAGATGATGCGCACCATGGCAGCCGCTACGGTTATCGCGACGGCAACACTGGGCCTGAGTGCCCCTGCGTTTGCTGATGGCCATAAAATGATTGATAAAATCCACTTCCTGATTCCGGGTGGCGCTGGTGGAGGCTGGGACGGTACAGCACGTGGCACCGGTGAAGCGTTAACCAAATCTGGTTTGGTTGGCTCAGCCAGTTATGAAAACATGTCCGGCGGCGGCGGCGGTAAAGCTATCGGCTATTTGATCGAGAACGCGGACAGTAACCACGGCACGCTGATGGTAAACTCTACGCCAATCGTCATTCGTTCACTGACTAAAGTATTCCCGCAAAGTTTCCGCGATCTGTCACTGGTTGCCGGTACTATTGGGGACTACGCTGCCATCGTGGTAGGTAAAGACAGCGAAATTAACGACATGAAAGGCTTGGTTGCTGCGTATAAAGCTGATCCGAAAAAAGTGGCGATTGGCGGCGGTTCAGTACCGGGCGGCATGGATCATTTAGTTGCTGCGATGGCTATGCAGGCTGCGGGTGAAGACCCGACTAAAGTTAAATACATTCCTTACGATGCTGGCGCAAAAGCCATGGCGGGCTTGTTGTCCGGCGAGGTTATTGCATTATCAACCGGTTTCAGTGAAGCAGTCGAGCAAGCTAAGGCGGGCGAAGTTAAGATCATTGGTGTGACTTCTGATGAGCGGGTTGATGCGTTTAAAGATGCTCCAACGCTGAAAGAACAGGGTTTAGATACGTCTTTTGTTAACTGGCGTGGTTTCTTCGCAGCACCGGGCTTACCGGAAGACAAGCTGAAGGCTTATCAGGAAACACTGGCTAAGATGTATGACACCAAAGAGTGGGAAGAAGTCCGGGCGCGCAATGGCTGGGTTAACATTCACAACTCTGGTGATGACTTTATGACTTTCCTGGAAAATCAGGAAAAAGTTATTGGTGACCTGATGAAGAAGCTGGGCTTCTTATAAAGCAATAGTTGCCCGCCATTTTATTTCTCACAAACAGGTAATTTGGCGAGCAGTGCCATTTGAGGCAGGTGGCACTTATGTCAGGGACGCCGTATATACGTCCAGAGGGACGCAAAATTTTTGCTCCCGAAACAGGCTTCTGGACAGCTTCTATGCTGTCCAGACCCTGCCACACAAGCACCACTTATCGACGTTACTAACTACCACCCACTTCTTATTCTATTTCAGGAAAGTAGTTCATTTTGGAGCAGATGTATGACCCTGGATCGCTGGATTGCCTTCGTCTTCCTATTATTTTGCCTAATCTACGGCTATACCGCTTTTTTTGTTATGGACGATCAACTCGCTCCCTTCCTGAAAAACAACCCGGTCTGGCCCAGTACCTTCCCCAAAGTTTTATCAGTAGGCGGCATTCTTGTTGGCTTATTTGTGCTACTCGGATTTGAAAAAAGCACAGAAGCGGATAAACCCATGGAGATTAACTACCGCCGCTTAACCGACTACAAGCTGGGACAGGCACTACTGCTACTGAGTTTGATGGTGGCTTACGCACTGGCACTGCATCCGATTGGTTTTTTACTCTCCACATCCCTGTTTTTGATTTTGGGTGCAGTCATTCTGGGCGAACGCAATTTCCTGTTGTTGATTCCGATCGCATTAGTGGCCACCGGTTTTGTCTGGTATCTGGTGCAGGTCGTGCTGGGTATTTTCCTGCGCCCGCTGCCGTTCTTTTTAATGTGAGGTACGATCATGTTTGAAGGTATTTTACTCGGACTCTCCACCGTATTCTCCGTCACTAATATTATGATGGTGATTGGCGGCTGCCTTATCGGAACCTTTATCGGCATGCTGCCCGGCCTTGGCCCAATGTCGATTATTGCGATTATGATTCCGGTCGCAATCGGGATTGGTGACCCTTCTGCAGCATTGATTCTGTTAGCCGGTGTTTATTACGGTGCGATTTTTGGCGGTTCCACCTCCTCTATTTTGATTAATGCACCGGGTGTGGCTTCAACAGTGGCAACCAGCTTTGACGGTTATCCCATGGCACGCCAGGGCAAAGCCGGAAAAGCGCTAACTGTAGCCGCCATAGCTTCCTTTACCGGTGGTACGATCGGTGCAATTCTGCTTCTGATCTTTGCGCCCATGCTGGCCTCGGTGGCATTACTGTTTCACTCCGCTGAGTATTTCGCCCTGATGATTGTTGGCCTGTCAGCCATTGCCGCCTTCGCTGGCAGTGGACAGGTTGGTAAAGCCGTCATGATGACTATTCTTGGCTTAATGCTGGCGACTGTCGGTGAAGGTGCACAATATAATATGCCGCGCTTCACCATGGGCATTATGGATCTGCAGTCCGGTTTATCCTTTATCACACTGTCGATGGCGATGTTTGCCCTGCCGGAAGCTATTTATCTGGTGCTTGACCCTTCACGCTCCAACAGTGGCGGTGGCAAACAAGGCGAAATTAAAGATTTACGCATTACTAAAGATGAAGCGAAACGCATTGCTCCGGTCATTAGCCGCCAGTCGATTCAGGGCTTTCTGATTGGCGTACTACCGGGTGCGGGCGCGACAATTGCCTCTTTTCTCGGTTATGCGGTCGAACGCAATATTGCCTCCAAGAAAGAACAGGATGAGTTTGGCAAAGGCTCGGTTAAAGGCCTGGCTGCGCCGGAAGCGGCGAATAACGCGGCCTGTACCGGTTCATTTGTACCACTGCTGACACTGGGTATTCCCGGTTCAGGCACGACTGCCATTCTGCTGGGTGCATTAATCGCACTTAACGTCTCCCCCGGCCCGCGCCTGATGGTGGATAACCCACAGATTTTCTGGTCAGTGATTATTTCCATGTATCTGGGCAATCTGATTCTGTTGATTCTGAACCTGCCACTGATTCCTTATATCGCTAAAATCCTGGCTGTACCACGTAATTACCTGATTCCGTTTATTCTGTTCTTTACCCTGATGGGTGCTTATATCGGCCAGAATAATGCCACCGAATTATTGATGCTGATTGGGCTGGGTGTGGGTGCGACTATCCTGCGTTTTGCGGATTACCCGCTGGCACCACTACTGATTGGTTTTATTCTGGGGCGGATGCTGGAAGATAATTTTTCACGTGCGATGCAGCTGTATGATGGAATCAGCTTCATTACCGAACGACCGATGACGATGGGGCTATTGGTGTTTGCGGTGATTTTGATTGTCTTGCCGATGTATCGTGCACGAAAGGCACGACTGCGGGCTGAGGGCATTGCTGACGGCGATTAGCGGTTGCCCAAAACTGACTCAGCACCTTCAATCGGGCTTTGCTATAGTTAAAACTAACCAGACAGCAGGGTAAATAATATCAAGGGTTTTGCAATTGCCTGTCATGTAGCCACAATATAGTGGTACATGATTTGGCAGCTGATATTTTGCTCTGCTGTTTGTAAGGTCAGGGGTAATGTTTTGAATGCGAGCAGGCATTCCCCCTGTTTAGCGGCTTGTTTCCCGGAGCCGCCAAAACACCCAACAATTAAGGTAGCTATGAATAATAATCACTCCCCCTTATCCGTCCGGCAGTTTGCCAAAAAACCGTTGGCTCTGTTATTTGCCACATTGTTAATGAGTTCCTCACCACAGCTTGTCTTAGGCTCAGAAGCTGATGCAGCCCGTGCTTTTTATGACAACCCTAATTACACCTATTGTGACATTAAAATTCTGGCCGCTTACTGGAAACAGTCACGCTTCGACTCCAAAATCCGGGCCGGTGAAAAGCTGCTGCGTAATGAGCAGTATGTAGTGGAAGACTACCTCGGCTCCGCACGTGCTTACGCCAGGGAACACAATGTCAGGTGCGATTTTACTGATGCCGATAATCCTGCTTACACCTATCAGGATGCTGAAGCACTGGCTAAATTCTGGGGCAGAGCCACACCCTATGATGCGAAGTTGAAAATTGGCAGCATGCTGGAAAATGGCGAGAACAAGCTCATTAAACAGGCGCTCAACGATGCCAGACAATCCGGTAATAATAGCGGCAATAACAATCCGGACATGACTGCCGTTAACGCGTTTTATGAAACGCCTAATCTGACCTATTGTGATGCCCGTTTATTATCAGCGTATTGGAGTCAGACACCTTATGAGTCCAAAATTCGGGCAGGCCATAAAATCCTGGCTGGCGCTTATAGCTTATTAGAAGATTATCGGCGCGATGCCCGGAATTATGCATTGGAGCACAATGTACGCTGCACCTTTGCTGATGCCAATAACCCGGATTATAGCTATCAGGACGCTGAAAAACTGGCAGGCTACTGGGGTAAATCTAATGTCGGGGACGCCAAACTCAAAATAGCCAGTATGCTGCAAAGCGGACACAACAAGATGGTTATGCAGGCGCTCAGGAATGCCGGCAATAACTCCTGAAGCTTTAGCACCAGACTGGAAAATTGGTGTTGAAATTGAACTGCTGGCGCCGAAAGGTGCCAGCCGTTACGATTTGGCTGTTGCTATTGCCCGTCAACATCAGGGTGGCATCCGAAGCTTCTTCCACCCCCAGTCAGAGCCGAGTAAAGTACCGGGGGCACCGGTATTTGAAAACCTGACCCTGGGTTTTGAAGTCACTGATAAACACGGCGGTTTATTGGCCCGTTGCGTTGATGACCTGACCTTACAACACGATCTCAACCGGCAACAGGCTCCCAAAGACGGCTGGTATCGCATTGTCAGCGACGATATGCGCTTCCTGCGCCTGATTATGCATCACTCCAAGGCAGATGCACCACTGGCTGAGGTATTAGAGCCTGCGGCACAATTATTTTGCTCAGAGCTGGCCCGTCATCCGGATGGCATGGTGCGCCTGAGTGATGATCTGGGTGCCTCCATCGCTATTGCCGCCCCTTTGCCGGGTGAACGCGAGCGTCCCTGCGAACTGATCACACCTCCTATTGCCAGCGATCACTATCAACGCCTCAATAAGCTGCTGACACTGGCTCAAAACTTACAGTTCACTGCCCCTACAGAAGGTGCGACTCACATTCATTTTGATGCGGCTCGTTTGTGTTCTGCACCGGTAATAGCCAACCTGATTGTTCTGCTGAAGAAACATGGCAATGCCCTACGCCAGCTGGTTGGCACAAATCCACAGTGCACCCGCCTGGGAAGCTGGCCATCTGCAGTGGTTGAATCTGTACAGGCACCGGATTTTATCCATTTACCCTGGGATGACGTTGTTGCACGTTTAGCGCCCCTGGAGTTAAGCAAATACTGTGATTTTAATCTGCTTAATATGCTGCAGGGTCAGGAAGACAAGCATACTTTTGAAGCACGCATCTTTCCGGTTTGGCTGGAAACAGAGAGTATTTTACTGGCCGCAGGGCTGTTTGCCGCCATTTTACACTGGGCTGTTGACTCAAACGCACAACAGGGAATTAAAGCTATACCTGAGGATACTGCAGGCTTACTCAAGATGTTACCAATGAATACACAATTGCGGGCGTATTGGCTGTCGCAGTTAGCCGCACAACACTAAGCTGAGGACGAAAGCACCATCCTCAGACCAGCATACAAACCGTGCTTAACTGCTTTTTGGTGTTAATGCTTCACCGGAAAACGCAATGCCTTCCCAACCGGTTTGCATAAAATTGCGAATATTCTGGTGACTTGTACCTTGTGGATGCTCTAACACATCCTTGCGGTAATAATCTCCAAAACAAGCCAATGTCTGTTCAACCTCCAGCCCGTGTTTTGCGGCAAAAGCAAAAATTTTGCAGGAGCCATTATTTTCACCCGCTGCATTTTCCAACTCACCATTGCTGAAAGCAGTCGGCGTGAACTCATAAGCGCTGTCAATCGCAGCCATCGTATCACTAAACGCAATACCTTCCGGATTTTGCTTTAGTTGCTGCAGGAAAACTTCTGGTTGAGGGTAAGCGATCATTTAGACCCATTCTATTCCCGCTAACACTCAACCATTATGCTG
>JBMZDK010000157.1:0-9483 GCA_049614265.1 Thiolinea sp. | reverse complement strand
TGTTGTGTCGGTGAATTCCGGGCCAGCATACGATCAAGGTGAGTCAGCGTATTTTGCAGCCTCATCATGGTTTTATTCAGCTGTACAGAGCTGCGGGCAAAGTCCATACTCGCTCTGTTAACCGTTCCGGTGACACGAACAACTGAATCAGCCGCCGTATTTGCCAGTTTATTCGTCGCGGGCAGCGTTTTAGTATCCAGCTGCTTCAACACCTTCCCGCCTTCTGTGCCAATCTGATTCAGATTCCGCGCAATACTCGGCAAGGTCTGCTCATCCACCCGCTTCATGACTTTACCCACATCAGCAGATACCTGGTTTAAATTCCGCGCCAGAGTCGGCAGGGTTTGCTGATCAACCCGTTCCATCACTTTACCAACATCTGCCGTAACCTTGTTCAGGTTCCGCGTGACGGTGGGCAAGGTCTGTTCGTCTACCTGCTGCATCACCCTGCTGACATCATTTCCGACCCGATCAACGTTCTCAGTCAGCACGGGTAATGTTTCCTGATCCAGCTGCGCCAATACATTGTTAGCATTTTTCGCCAGCTGTGGGATATCTTTTTCCAGCTGCGTCATCATAGCCGCCGCACTGCTTAGCGCTTCCCGGGCCTCAACCACCGTAACTTCAGTTTCCTGAAGTAATTTATTCAGATTAGTCACCGTTTTATCCAGCTGTTTGCTTTCCATAAAACGACTAATACTGGCCAGCGTTACTTTGACATCATCAGCAATGCCTCTCGCCAGTTTAGACAGCTCCTCCACTGGTGTCGGGCTGGTTGGGAACACCGCGTAAAACTGACTTTCATTAATTTTATCCGGCGGTGCGTCTTCATCAATTGCCAGCGCCACATACATTTTACCGGTCAGCAAATTTCCGCTTTGCAATTTTGCCCGCATTCCCCGGTCAACCATGTCGTGCATAAATGCCGGTGCTTGCTGTAAGTCAATATTTTCTGAGAAACGCTGCGGCTCAATTGAAATCAGAACCGGAATACGTACATCCAGCGTTTCCGGGTCAAGATGCATCTTAATTTTCTCGACCTTACCCACCCGGATTCCCTGGAATTCAACCGGCGCTTCCTCACTTAAGCCCCGCAATGAGCCATTAAAATACAGTGTGTAGTACAAACGATCGGTGTAGCGCTTTTCCTGACTGCTGTCGTAATCAGCATATAATTCAAATACGGTACCTTCCGCACTCACCGGCAGATTCTTTACAAATTCCCCTTTAGGTGAATCAAAAGCCACCCCGCCCGCTAATAGCGAAGTCAGGGATTCCATACGAAACTCCGCCCCCACAGAATTCATTTTAAATTCCGCCCCGCTGGCATTCCAAAACCGTGTATTCACATTGACAAAGCGGTAATAAGGTTGGTCAATAAATACACCGATTTCTATTTTTCCGGTGTCCGCTGACAGGGTGTAATTAATAATCTCACCGACCTGCAGCTGTTTGAAGAACAAAGGCGTGCCAACATCCAGCGAACCCATGGAATCCGTTACCAGCCTGAATTCCCTACCCGGTCGCTCCGGACGGGCGCGCGGAGCTTCGTCCAATACTTCATAACACAATAAAGAATCACTGTTATCTTCAGCATCTTCCGGCTGTTCAGGAATCATGCCGACATAAGTGCCGGAAAATAAGGTGCTGATACCGGAAATTTCCGCACCACGGATTCTAGGCCTGACCACCCAGAATTGCGCGCTGCAATCCAGAGCATCACTGATCGCTTTGCTTAGCTGCAGCGTCACCAGAGGATTCAGCTCTTCATCCAGTGTGACCTGTTTAACCTTACCCACCGCCACTGCTTTATAGCGCACTTCAGTACTGCCCGCCTGAATGCCTTCAGCACTCGGAAAGCGTACCGTAATCACATCGCCGCGCTGCTGCCAGTATTGCACCAGCAACCAAAAGCCCACAACAGCCGCCGCCAGCGGGATCAGCCAAACCGGTGAAGGCCAGCGCTGACGCCGTACAGCAACCGTCGGCAAATCACGCTTTGAAACTGACTGAGTCATTGTCTCAGCTGTCCCCGACTCAGTGCTCATTGCCCGCTTCTTGTTGTTCTTTACCGATATTCCAGATCAGGTGTTCATCCAGCGTATGAGCAGCCAGCATTGTCAGCACAACCACCGCTGCAAATGAAAACGTCCCTACATTAGCCTCAATACGCGCCAGATTCCCAAACTGCACCAGGCCGGTCAGAATAGCTACCACAAACACATCAACCATTGACCAGCGACCGATATATTCAGTCAGGCGATACAACACAATACGGTCATGGGGTCGCCATGATGAACCGCGCTGAATAGTCATCAGCAGAAAGCCCAGCGAAAACAATTTCAGCAGCGGCACGACAATACTGGCCACAAAGATCAGTAAAGCCAACGGCCACTGCCCGGCCTGGAATAAATGCAGAGCACCACTGATGATCGTATCCGGCTGGCCTGAACCCAGCATATAAACGCTCATTACCGGCATTAAATTGGCTGGAATGTACAAAATAGCCGCCGCAATCAGCAATGCCCAGGTCACCTCAACACTGTTATTGACCCCGGTCTTAAAACGCTCACCGCAACGCGGGCAATACAATACGTCCCTGCGCTGCAGATTAACCGGCCTGCGCCCCAGACAACCACATACCCGGCAGTGCAGCACATCATCCCCTAACCCGGCAATACCTTCAGGCAGGCGTTCAGACAGCATGTTCATGCTCCGCATCCAACCGGTTCCAGACCACAAACGGATCCAGCATAGCCGTTGCTGCGGCCATACAGATAATCAGAAACGCAAACGACCAGAACGCCGGGCCAATCACCAGAATGGCTAAATCCCCCAGCTTCACCACGGCCACCAGCACCCCCAGCATAAACACCTCTAACATTCCCCATGGTTTCAGCTTATGCATCCAGCGATACATAAAACGCGCCGGTGCATTTGTACTTTCTTTACGTATAGTGAGCAGAACCCAAAGCAGGGTAAATAGCTCAAACAGGGGAAATAAAATTAAATTTAATACCAATAACACCGCTAACAGCTGAAAGCCCTGCGCCCAAAAAGTCACGCTGGCCTTCCACAGTGTCAGTTCCTGTGACATGCCCTGAGCCTTTAAACCCAGCAATGGAAAGAAGTTAGTCAGCAAAAAAAGAATCAACCCCGTCAGCGTCAACGCAAGGGTAACATCCAGCATGCGTGGCCGGTTACGATACAGAACGGCCTGACAACGCTGGCAGCAGGCTGTATGCCCCGCAGCAATAGCCTGGTACTGGTGTAATTTCCCACATTCATGACAAGCAAGCACAGATGCAGTTATATTGTTAGAAGCCACTGGTGTGTTGCCGGATTTATTATAACTCGCCGGATTGTAGCACTGATTAAAATGACTGTATCTGAATCCCGCGCCGGATAATGGTTATCAGGATTCCGCTTCCACCCGCAGTAAGCCATCCACTGCATCATTCAAATCAACTTCCAGCCGGTTTTCTGTCCAGCCATGCACCTTATCGTGCGCTTCAATGTAAACTGTTCCAATGTCCTCCGGCACTTTAACAGCTGATAAGCTGCGGGTAAAAGGCTGTTCATCAACATGTGGGTGATACAGGACTCTGTCACCCAGAACATTACCCTCCGCATCAACCACCCGCCAGTGATCTGCATAATGTTCCCAGCCAGTATCCGCATGCTCCAGTGTGACATCGACTGACCAGCTGCCATCACTCATTTGCCTGAATTCCGTTGCTAATATCTTTACATCACCGGCGATCACTCCACTGCTGAGTAAAAATAGCAAACCACAAAAAAAGAGCGAAAATTTCTGACGTTTATTCATAAGCACCTCCGCTTTAACCATCCGGATTCTCTGATTTAATGTGAAAGACCGGCAAACACCATAAACTTCCATACCAAAGGCTGTTTCGCCGCATTAAACCGACACAGGTCAAGGCAATGGAACAAAAAATTACCGGTTACCATACCGACGAAGAAAACGACTGGGTCGCTGAGCTAGCCTGTGGCCACTTTCAGCATGTACGCCACAACCCGCCATGGACAAACCGGCCATGGGTAATTACGCAGGCCGGTCGAAATCAGATGCTGGGGCACATCCTGAAATGCAAGAAGTGTGACGAGGGCGCGCCAATGGATAAAAGTTGAGCCTAAACCCGCTCCACCGCGACAAAGGTATCGTTATAACAGGCCCCATCCAGAATATCGGTCTTCACATCCGCAGACATCAACGCATTCACCGTCTGCCCGCTCTTACTGGTTGCCAGCCAGGCTCCTTTCGGTGTGTATACCACTCCTGCTTTCATCCGGTCTGTAACCTCAGCCTGAAAAAACACCTCGCCCAGTGCATTCCAGGCCCGTACCTCATCACCCTCAGCGATACCAAGCTTTGTCGCATCATCAGGGTGAATTTCCAGTGGTTGCACGCTCAATGATTCCTGACAGCCACCAAAAGTCGCATTGGTACGATGATCCGAAGACGGTGAGATAATCATCAGCGGATACTCAGCAGGCACTTCCAAAGCATCATAACGCGGTACACCAAAACCATACTTCGATTCCATTTCAGCACTGAACAGCTCAATTTTCCCCGATGGCGTAGCCGGTGATACGGTGTCACACATTATTGTGGGCTGATCATCCGCCGTATTCATCAGCAATGCCTTGTCCAGTGGCAGTTCGCTGGGCTTAAACCCGGCCAGACGCGTATCACCATCTTTAAACGCCAGATCCATCAGTGTTTTATCGGTATGCTGAAACTCAGCGTCATCCATACCGAAACGTGCAGCCAGGCGGCGGAAAATTTCCGTATTCGGCAACGCTTCACCCACCAGCGGAATCACCGCTTCAGCGCGCTGTAGATAGCTATGGCCATAAGAACCATAGATATCCTCAATCTCAAACACACTGGCCGCCGGTAAAATCACATCGCAATATTGCATGCTATCCGTCATCACCACGTCACAACCGGCAATAAATACATCGTCCTGACTCAGGGCGCGCTGCATGCGGTTTTGGTCGGGATGTACAGCAATCGGGTTATGGTTATAAATCATCACAGCGTGAATAGGTGGATCTAAGTCCTTATCCAACAGATGCTTACCCACATCAACAATATTCAGTGTCCGCGTGCCCTCCGGTATCAAATCAGGCCGGGTGATACGTTCGCTGGTTTTCGGGAACGCCAAACCGGGCTTTGCAATCACTCCGGCACCGTATTCGCCAAAATTACCGGTTAAAGCCTGTAAGGCCATTGCTGCGCGTAATCCGGAACCACCACTGCGCCCGCGCTCAATCCCATTACCGATTGACAACGCCACTTTATTCGCTGCGACATACAGATCGGCCAGCGCATCAAACTGATTCAATGGCAGACCACAGATCTCTTCCACATCCTGACGTGAATAACGCCGCGCCTGTTCGAGATAAACATCCGCACCTTCCACCCACTGCGCGATAAACTCCTGATCCAGTGCATCACGCCGCTCCAGTTCAGCGGCCAGCGCCATGGCAAATACCACATCTGTGCCCGGTCTGATTTGCAGGTATAAATCCGCACGCTCCGCTACCGTTATCCGCTTCGGATCAATCACCACCAGCTTTGCACCCTGTTTCTGTGCCTTTGCTGCTACCCGTGACATGTGCAAGTTCGACACCGTGGCATTATTCGCCCAGATAATAATCAGGTCAGCTGCTATTGCCTGTTCCGGCGGCATCCCCGGTGCATTACCAAATACACTGGTATAAGCTCCGCCACGCACACCGCCACACAATGGCCCGCGATCCAGCTGAGTCGCCCCCAGCCGGTTAAAGAACACCCGATCCAGCGACCCCGCCGCCAACTCGCCATGTGGCCCGGCATAATTAAAACCCAACACGGTCTGCGGGCCATGTTTTGCAATCGCCCTGCTAAAGCCCTCATACACCAGATCCAGCGCCTGTTCCCAGCTGATACGCTCGAACTCACCGGAGCAACGTGGCCCAACACGCCGTAACGGGTGCCGTAAACGCTGTTCACCATGAACAAAATCCGGATAGTACTTCGCCACCTTGCTACAGATCGCATTATCCGTATAGGGATTGCTCCGCGAACCACGGATAGCCACAATTTTTTCATCCTGCACCGTCACCGCCAGACTACAGGTGTCAGGACAATCCAGCGGGCATACTGCCGGACGAATATCGGAAGCTGCACTCATGATTTTACTCCTGCTCTGGTCGCTAACCGGCTCTGCTGCTGGCCATTCTCATCAAAATTATCCGCACTCAGCCAACGCTCAAATTCCGCCTTAATCGCCGGCCATTCACTGTCCAATACTGAAAACCAGGCTGTATCGCGGTTACGTCCCTTGTACATTGTTGCCTGGCGGAACACGCCTTCAAACTGAAAGCCCAGACGTTCCGCCGCTGTTTTGGAGGGTGTATTCAACGCATCACATTTCCACTCGTAACGCCGGTAACCCAACTCATCAAACACCCGCTTCATCATCAGGTACATCGCCTCAGTCGATACCGGCGTGCGCTGCATTAACGGTGAAAAATGAATATGCCCGGTTTCAATCACCCCGACTGCAGGCTCAATACGCAGATACGTTGCCAGACCGACGGCTTTATTGGTTTTATTGTCGATAACGGTGTGAAACAGAGGGTCATCACCCAGCGCTTCTTTCAACAGCCATTGCTGGAATGACACCAAACCGGGAAACGGGCCATACGGCAGGTAAGTCCAGTTTTTCTCTTCTTTATCCGCCGCAAACGCAAAAAACAGATCTTCTGAATGCGTCACAATATCGAGTGGTTCAATGCGGCAATATTCCCCCTGCATTGGAATGCGGAGTGGCCGCTGGCTGGGCTGCCAGTCGATAACCGAAAAACCAATGGGCTGTCCCAGATTATTTTGCTGTGTTGTCATGGCAATGATCCGTCACTTTAGAATGAGAGGCATAAGCAGTACGGCAACAGTTTTCAGATATCCAAATCCCACCCGCTACGGAGCAGAGATATAAACGACCCGGAAACCTTTGCTTGCGTACAGACTTATCCCTTAAAAATTTACCAAACAGCTTACCACCACACCTCCTTCTACGCTCAGGCAGGATGGCAAAAATAGTTTTCATGCTGCTAAAGGGCAGATTAGCCGCAAATTGGGCCAGCATCGAGATCCAATATAAGATACTTTATAGACCCACTAATCACCTCACTACAATCTATCACCATGTCAGCGTACGATTTCCCCTCCGAACTGTTTCTTCCCTTTCTCAAAACCGATAGCACACAGCCCCGCTACACCGCGCTGTTCCGTGCTTTTCAGCAAGCTATCCTGCAAGGTGACTTGATTGCCGGTGCAAAGCTCCCCGCCAGCCGCCCGCTGAGTAAAACACTGGGCGTATCGCGGAATACCATCAAAACAGCTTACGAAATGCTGCAGGCGGAAGGGTATATTGAAACCCGGCATGGGGCAGGCAGTTTTGTCAGTTCCCAGTTACCGGAACAGCAGCCCAGTCCACCGCTCACCCAACAAACCCCGGAAAATACCGAGAAACAACTGCAGCTCTCAGACTTCGCCCAACGCTTAAACAATGTGCATCAACAGCAAGCCACCAGCAACGACGATGGAAAAGGCAGCTTATTACTTGCCACCGGGCAACCCTGTATGGACAGTTACCCCTGGGGAAAATGGCAGCGGGCCGTACTCCATGCGAATCGGCAGTTACGCCACCATAACACCTATTCCCCGCTCGGCAACCATACTTTACGCACCCAAATCGCCCGTTATTTACAGGTGGTGCGGGGTGTTCAGTGCACACCGGATCAGGTACTCATCTGCTCCGGATCACAGCAGGCAATGTATCTTGCACTGCGGGTATTGGTGAACCCCGGTGAGCCGGTACTGGTTGAAGACCCCGGTTATTCCGGTATTGATGGCGCACTGACTTCAGTTGGCGCACAGAAAATTGCGGTCATGGCCGATGAACAGGGCTTTCGTTTAACAGACGGGCTAAACGCCGCACCAAACAGCAGAGTCGCCCTGCTCACCCCGTCACGCAATTTCCCTATGGGTTATACGCTGAGTCTGGAACGCCGACTGGCTCTCATCAACTGGGCACAACAGCATAATGGCTGGATTATTGAGGATGATTACGACAGTGAATTTCCGTTTGCCGGGTCACCGCTAACCGCATTACAGGGCTTAGGCGGTGAAGACTGTGTGATCTACGCCGGTACCTTCAGCCGTATCCTGCACCACTCGCTTCGTATCGGCTATCTGGTTCTGCCACCGGCACTGGTCAGTATTGCCACTCAGGCACGGCGTTTTATGGATGGCGGCCTGTCAGTATTACCACAGCTGGCACTGGCCGAGTTCATGGCCAGCGGCGACTTTGCCAGTCATGTCCGGCGCATGCGTAAACTGTATCAGCAACGGCGGGAAATACTGAAAACGCTGATCCACAAGCAACTCGGCGATACGCTGACACCGGTCAGCAGCGATGGCAGCATGCACTCCGTCTTTTTATTGCCAGCAGGAATGTCTGACCGGGCTGTTTGCAGGCATGCCAATCAGGCCGGACTGGGCATCCGCCCCCTGTCAGCTTATTACAGCGGTGACTGCCCGCAAGATGGCCTGGTGATTGGGTTTTCAGGGCACACAGAAGCAGAAATGGGGCGTGCTATAGGATTGCTGCTTAGTGTTTTTAAAGCATTAAATTAGCAACCGTTATTCAGCACGCCCCGCACCATACAAAGTGCGTAAAGCTTCCCGGTCAGCCTTCTTCATCCCCGCCACCACCAGCCAGAATGACTCATCCATCATTCCCTCGATTTCGGGTACAGGCACCAAACCATCCAAATCCACCGTATTCCAGTGCTTTTTGTTCATGTGGTAACCCGGCTTCACCGCCGGAAACAAATCACGCAGCATCAGTGCATGATTTGGCTCACATTTGAGATTTGTATTGGCGACACCCTTCTCTATTCCGAGAGTAGCGAACATTTTATTGCGGACTTTGAATACGGCGACATCAGGGCCAAAGGGAAAGGTTTCGACAGCCTCGGGAAGGCTCAATAAATAAGTTCGGGCTGCATCGTAATCCATGGGATGTCCTTAGTGTTTTGCTGTACGTTTGTGTTAACTGTACAGCATTAAGGCTGGGGCATCATTTTAGCTTAAACAATGCCACAGCCTGCTTTCGGGTTCCTTTCTGAATATTCACCCAATAACTTGCCCCAGGATGGTTAGCCACCAGAAATAAAGATTAGTGGTTTTCATGTGAGAACCTTATTGTTTTGTGTGAATTGATTATTTTTTTATGACCACATATTGTGCAGCCGTCTTATTTTTACCACGACTTGAGGGGATTTCAAACAGCAAGTTAAGTGATTTGTAAGCCCTCAAACCTCCAACACTGATTGTCTGCAAAGTCTATATTTAAAGTATAAATTTTGAATTAGTCATTGTGTTTAGCAAAAAAATAGAAGATT
>JBMZDK010000156.1:0-9618 GCA_049614265.1 Thiolinea sp. | reverse complement strand
GCAATGTCGTCAGTCATGTCACACGCGGCACGTTTACCATCGCTGCGTTTCAGGCAGGACGATAGTAACCTTTCGTTGACTGAGCATGCCGAGCGTGTGTTATCAGCCCGTGGTGAAGCATCCGCTTTGCTGCATGCGGAGCGCATGCTTAAGGCTTACCATCAGAGTGCGATGACAGAACGTATAGCGTTTTTTCACGCTTTGCTGGATAAGTATTGCATTGATGCCGAGCAGGTCGCGGCAGCGGCGCAGCAGTATGCAGGCGATCAATCCGGTACTAATTATTCTGAGTTATTTAATTCCCTTAAATCACGGCGGGTGCGCTTATTTCGGCGGTTAAACGCAACGCGGAATGGCATTGTGTATTTGGTCGAAATGCGTGCGGATTTACTGAAAGCTATCCGCGCAGAGCCAAAATTAAAACCGGTCGATATTGATCTGAATCAGCTGTTTCGGCATTGGTTTAATCGTGGATTTTTGGTGATGAGGCCCATCGATTGGACAACGCCGGCACATATTCTGGAGAAGATCATCGCCTATGAAGCGGTGCATGAGATTGGTAGCTGGGATGAGCTGCGCATGCGTTTGGCCCCGACAGATCGACGCTGCTTTGCATTTTTTCACTTATCTATGGAAGACGAGCCGCTGATTTTTGTGGAGGTGGCGTTGACCGATCATATTCCGGCGGCGATTGATAAGGTATTATCGCCAGATCGTGTTGATGCATTGGCGGCTGAAGAAGCGACGGCAGCGATTTTCTATTCGATTTCTAACTGTCAGGCCGGACTGGCTGGAATTTCCTTTGGTAACTTCCTGATTAAGCAGGTGGCAGGTGACTTGAAGCAGGCACTGCCAAACCTGAAGGATTTTGTCACTCTGTCACCGGTGCCGGGTTTTATGAGGTGGCTGGAGCAGGCGGAGTTTGCTGATGGCTCTGCCGGACAGAAAGTAACGGATATATTGCAGGTTGATCCGATGCTGGCTCAGGAGGAGAACCGTGCTACGTTGGAAAAGGATTTGCCAACATTGGCCGCACAATATCTGGTAAATGAGAAGAATCCGGCCGGGTTGCCGCGTGATCCGGTAACGCGTTTTCATTTGGGCAACGGGGCGAGGCTGGAGCGGATCAATTATTTAGGGGATACATCTAAGCGCGGTTTACAGCAGGCAGCCGGGTTAATGGTGAATTATTACTATGATCTGGACAAGGTTGAGCAATACCATGAGGCATTTGCGGAACAGAAGCAGGTGACGGCGGCTAAGGGCGTGTTGAAGTTGTTATAGCAGTATGTACCAACAGCGCCCGATAATCGATTCTTTCTATTCCAGCAGGTCAATTTTAAACCCACGGGCGCTCATCATATCCATGCGGTGTTGTAAAAAGCGTTGGAATGAGTGCTGATGCTGATAAGCGCCGCTGGTTACATAATCCATTGCCCCATGTATATGAAAGCTTTTCAAATAGGCTTCAGTGCGAAACACTTCCTGTGACTGGTTATTAAAAAATACCAGGCTTGGCGTATATTTAATTCCAAGCTTTTGTGCCCACTCGGCCATTGTGAGCGTTTCGCCAGTGGGTGTCTGCAGTTTGTCTTTTGACTGTACATTGATCTGAGCAACATCAAGATTACTCAGGGAAAATGCGATTTCTTTACGTTTCAGTATGTCATTATGCAATTCATCGCAGGCGGCACATTCGGCTTGTTCAAAAATGATTAGCAGAGGACGATTATTTTCTTTGAGGGTTTTATCCAACGCTAATGGCTTTTCTAATGCGCCAGCGAGAGGATTAAGTTCAGGTGTTGCTGCGTCTTGTTCTTCGGCTTTAATTCGCTTTAGCAGGTAATCGCGGATACTACCCTGTTGCTCATGTTTTCCGGCAACAAAATCCAGTGCCAGCTGGAATTCTTCCGGGCCATAATAACCGTTGACACGTAATGCGACTTTGCCCGTTTCATCAAGAAAAATGAGTGTGGGTGTATATTGTACTTTCAGATTAGCAGCAAAGGCTTTCTCCGTGGTTTCGTTGCCTTCGGTATCCGTGACTTCACGGTCGCCCCACATATTGATAGCAATGACCTCAAAGTTTTTCTGTGTCATGGCAGCGATTTGCGGATTGCCGAAATTGTCCTTTAGCAGTTTGCCGCAGTAAGGACAGCCATCCTGATAGAAATACAGAATGATGCGTTTATTTTCTTCTTGTGCTTCCGTTATGTCTTCACGGATATCAAGAAAAGAGTCTTTAAACCAGGTAGGTTTTTCTTCATAACCAGGGTTAACCAGTCCATCTGACAACGCTTCTGTTTCTCCGGCAGCCATCAGCGGATTCAGGCAGATTGATACTACTAATATCAGCATCAATGATAGAAGAGGTGTTCGTTGAGTAAGCCTCTGTTTTATGTGCAGCATGATGTATTCCATGGTCGTGAAGGCGTATTCATTAAGTATGTGTGTGGCAGTTTTCAGGCGTTTTATATAGCCAGCTCTGTTAGCCGGGACTTTGATTTCCTGCAAGCTATTGCCGCACTGCTGATTATACCTGATAAATCAAGCCGTTGATTATATCGGCACCCAAAATAGGGCAAAACAATGATATGAGAAATAGCTTGCCCAAAAAATTAATTTACCAGTTGGCGATTTATAGACGATAAAAATTTTAAAGCGGTAGTTGAGGACGCAGTAAGCGTGCAGGGGTGGTAAAGTTACGCGGGTTAGCAATGAAATTGACAGGAACAGGGTAATGCAGAACAAGGTTGTTTTAATCACTGGTGGTAGTCGCGGTATCGGCGCAGTAACTGCGGTTTTGGCAGCAGAGAAAGGCTGGGATGTGGTTATCAGTTATCGACTGCGGGAAGATGAAGCAGAGAAGGTAGCAACCATTATTAAGCAGCTGGGGCAGAGGGTGTTGGCGGTTAAATCTGATGTTGGTTCGGCAGATGAGATCAAGGCTTTATTTAAACAGATTGATGCTGAGTTTGGCCGTCTGGATGCTTTGGTGAATAATGCCGGTGTGCTGAATCTGGCGAGCCAGGTGGTCGATATGTCAGTGGAACGATTGCAAAATGTTTTTAATATTAATGTCATTGGTAGCTTCCTTTGTGCACAGGAAGCCATTAAACGTATGGCATTAAGTCGTGGTGGTCAGGGTGGAACTATTGTTAACGTGTCCTCTGCAGCAGCACGCCTGGGTGCGGCAAATGAATATATTGATTATGCCGCGACTAAAGGCGCAATTGATACTTTTACTCTGGGGCTATCGAAAGAGGTGGCGGCTGATGGGATTCGGGTAAATGCTGTGCGCCCCGGCCTGATTGAAACGGATATTCATGCTGATTCCGGCGACCCTGACCGTGCGCAACGGTTGCAACAGTTTGTGCCGATGCAGCGTACCGGTAGCGCACTGGAAGTTGCAGGGCCAATTGTCTGGTTACTGTCTGAGGAAGCTTCCTATGTAAACGGGGCTTTGCTGGATGTTGGCGGTGGGCGCTAGCGCAGATGGCTGTTGGTTTTACAGTAGTTTTTCCGGTCTTTCTGCTGTTGATTCTGGGTAATCTGGCACGACGTAGTGGCTTTCTTGACGAGGCGTTCTGGGAACAGGCAGAGCGGGGGACTTATTATGTTCTGTTTCCGGCGTTGTTAGTTACAAAACTGGCGCAGGCAGATTTTGATTGGCAGGCAAGTGGCTGGCTGGTGCTGGCAGCGCTAATCCTGCCTTTTTGTGCGGCATTGCTGTGTTTCATCGCACAGCGGTTTTTACAGCTGGCACATTATGATTTTGGTGCTTTTTTTCAGGGCGGTATTCGCATCAATAATTATATCGGCCTGGCATTAGTTGCGACCATGCCTGATCCTGCTTTGTCATTACTGGCTTTGCTGATGGCGGTGGTTATTCCGTTAATGAATGTATTGAGTGTTACTGTTCTGACTGGCTATTCTGGTGCTCAGACAAATTTTTATGCAGTACTAACCGGGCTAGCGAAGAATCCGCTGGTTCTGGCCTGCTTAGTGGGTATTGCTTTGAATACCTTGCAATGGTTACCACCAGTGTTGCTATTGGAAGTCCTGGAAACGCTGGGAATGATGGCTTTGCCAATGGGCCTGTTGGCCGTTGGCGCCGGGTTACGTTTAAAAACCCTACATCAGGCAGGACGGGCTTTCGCCTGGAATACTCTGCTGAAACTGATATTAGTGCCTTTACTCGCTTACATATTGGGTATGTTGTTGTTGCAGGATGACTTGTCACTGGCAGTTTTTGTGGTTTATGCGGCTTTGCCTACCGCTTCTTCAGCTTATATTCTGACCCGGCAAATGGGTGGAAATGCTGTGTTAATGGCCGGAATTATTACCGGGCAAACACTGGTGTCCATGTTAACCCTGCCCATAGTTTTATTTTTGCTGATGCCATTGATTGGTGAATAGTATGGCGTCGGATAACAGAGTCACTTCAGGCTCAAAGTAATCAATAGCATAAGACAAACACAAGGTAGTAGTGCTTAGAGGGTTCGACGGGTAGAATGCCCTGAAATTTTACCCACACCTTCATTGCAACTACCGAGGTCACACCTACAGCATGAACGACTCCACTACTGATTTTGAAGCGGTTTATGACGGGTTTATCACTACCGTGCGCCAGTCCGGAGCAGTCTGGGGATTGTTTAGTAATGATACTGAAGGTTGGGCTACCTGCCCGTCTGCAGAGTATGAAGATACTGATGTATTACCATTCTGGTCATCAGATGCACTGGCACAGCGTCTATGTACTGATGAGTGGCAGATATATCAACCAAAAATGATCCCACTGGATGAATTTATCAATGACTGGTTACCGGGGATGCATGAAGATGATGCCCTGGTTGGGCCGGACTGGACGGCCGAGCTGGAGGGGCTGGAAATTGAACCAGCGGATGTTGCTGCGGAACTGGGATGGGAAGACTGAATATGGATATTGGACGTTTTAATACGCTGCGTGTGACTAAACAGGTGGATTTTGGTGTTTATCTGGACGGTGGTAAATACGGTGAGATTCTATTGCCACGCCGTTATATGCCAGCTGGTCTTGAAGTTGATGATGAGTTGGAGGTCTTTATTTATCTTGATTCAGAAGACCGTTTAATTGCAACCACCGAAACACCACATATTCAGGTCGGTCAATGTGCCTGTCTCAAGGTGTTGGACACTAACCGGGTTGGGGCTTTCATGGATTGGGGGTTGTCAAAAGACCTGTTAGTGCCTTTCCGTGAACAGGAACAGCCAATGGAGGTGGGTAAGTCCTATGTTGTGCTGGCGCATCTCGATGAACGCACTGAAAGTATTATTGCCACCTCGCGTTTGCATAAATACCTCAGTGAACTGGGCCATTATCATAAGGCCGGACAGCCAGTTGATCTGATGATTTACGCGCGCTCAGAACTGGGTTACAAAGCAATTATTAATCAGAGCCACCTTGGCCAACTATATGAAAATGAAACCTTCCAGCCGCTACAGTTTGGTCAGCAGGTGAAAGGGTATATCAAGCAGGTACGCCAAGATCTGAAAATTGATCTTTGCCTGCAGGAGCCAGGGAAGAGTCATGTTGTGAGTGATGACTTATCAGAACGCATCCTTGCTCACTTGAGAGAACAGGGAGGTAGCTCAACATTCACTGACAAAACGGCACCGGAATTAATTTATCAGGAGTTTAACGTTAGCAAAGCGCAATTTAAGCGGGCTATTGGCTCCCTGTATAAACAGCGGTTGATTAAACTGGAGCCGGGGAAAACATCATTGATAACGCCCTGATGGAAAGTGTTAGCCAGCCTGTTTTTCAATGAAAATTAGTTGTTATCAGTGGCGGAAATCCTATCGCCACTAAACTGTGCTTCAGTATTTGCAAAACGAATTGTGCCACTTAGTCCGCCATCTTTATCTAAAACCAGCTTGCCCGTGGTTTCTTCTTTATCCAGATAGGAAGCGTCTGCCCGATAGACCAGTTTGAAATAGCGGATGGTGTAACTGTCGTCTTCAGCGTTATATTCCCAGGCTCCATGAGCATTACTGAAAACCAGATTGCCTAACATAGGGTCGGTCATGGGGGTTTCGGACTGATTCAGAACTCCGCCGGGAAGAAAACTGTACAAAGCCGGATTGGTTGCTTTTGTCGAGTCATTGGTTAGTTTCACAAACCAGGAGCCGATTAGCGGGTCAGTGTCACGCACACTGGCTGCCAAAACCGAATCATTATTTTGTACCTGATCGTCCGCACTTAGGTTATCTGCCGCACCAAATATCAAAGGCAAAGCCAATAACACACTGAAAGCAGATGATAATGTATTCTTCATTTCAATAATCCTTCACCGTTATCGTTGGTGTGACTACAGTGATCGTTGGATAAAACCTGATTTTAGCAGTTTACACCATATCATGCAGTTGTTCTGCGGTTAACAGAAAGACGCCATCACCGCCACGCTCAAATTCCAGCCAGTTAAACATAGTATCCGGATAGGAGGCTGACAAGGCATATTCACTGTTGCCAACTTCCACAATTAAAACGCCATGAGGTGTCAGGTGGTTTTTGGCCTCAGCCAGAATCTGGTGTGCTATTTCCAGTCCATCCTGACCTGCTTCCAGGCCCAGTACCGGCTCATGGTGAAATTCAGCGCTCATCGCGGCTAAATCTTCTGCATCAACATAAGGCGGGTTACTGACAATAAGGTCGTAACGTTTATTTCCTAAACCGGCAAATAAATCAGACTCTATTGCCTGAACATGGTTTTGTAACCCGTGGCGCTGGATATTCATGTCGGCAACAGTCAGGGCATCTGCAGAAACATCGCTTAAATCTACTTGTGCATGGGGAAATGCATAGGCACAGGCAATACCAATGCAGCCACTGCCGGTGCATAAATCCAGAACATTGTGCACCTGTTCCTCAGCTACCCAGGGGTGAAACTGTTTTTCCACCCATTCAGCCAGTGGCGAACGTGGCACCAGTACGCGTTCATCAACATAAAAGGGTAAACCGGCAAACCAGCCTTCGTTAGTCAGATAGGCTGCGGGTTTACGTTCTGTCACCCGGCGTAATAACAGGCTGGCAACCGTTTTTTTCTCTCGCTCGGTCAGCCGGGAATCAAAATAGGTATCTGGTGTATCAACCGGTAGATGCAGGGCATGCAACACCAGATATGCTGCTTCATCGAGTGCAGATGCCATGCCGTGTGAAAAACTCAGCTCGGCCTGCATAAACTGACTGGCGCCCCAGCGGATAAAATCACGCAGGTTGCAGAGTTGTGTGTAATCTTGCGCATAATCGGCTGATAGCGAATCTGTCACGCTTGAATCCTCGTAATATTTGGCGCGCGCCGGAAAAATTTGCCGTATCATCCGCCATTTGACAGCAATTTTCCATGTTAAATGAATATTTCCGACTACCTTAAATCCTGGCCGCTGTATATCCTGCCCCATCATCTGATTTCCCGGGGGGTATTTCGCCTGACCCGCTTGCATTCTCCGCTTGTTCCGGCTGCCATTCGTGGCTTTAGTAAAGTCTTCGGGGTGAATCTTGCTGAAGCGGTTGAACCTGATCCTGCGGCTTACGCCACGTTTAATGAATTTTTTACCCGGCCATTGAAGCCGGAATTGCGTCCGTTAACACGTGAATCTAAAGCCCTGGCGAGTCCGGTTGATGGTGCCGTGAGTCAGTGTGGAGCGATTAGTGCGGGCCGTATTGTACAGGCGAAGGGACACGATTACTCGGTGCTGGAGTTACTGGGTGGCAATCAGCAGCATGCAGACTATTTCACTACCGGCCAATTCATGACGATATACCTGTCACCACGGGATTACCACCGCATCCACATGCCTTTAGATGGCAGGTTGCTGGCACAAACGTATGTGCCGGGACGTTTATTTAGTGTTGCAGGGCATACAGCACGGACTATCCCCCGTTTGTTTGCGCGTAATGAGCGGGTTGTTGCACTATTTGATACTGAATTTGGCAAGATGGCCATGGTATTGGTTGGAGCTATTAATGTGGCTGCAATTGAAACGGTATGGGACGGCCTGATCACCCCACCTAATGGCAAGACTATTCTGCAAAAAGAATTCGATGATGTGTCTTTAGAAAAAGGGGAGGAAATGGGCCGGTTTAATATGGGTTCGACCGTTATTCTGCTACTGGAAAAGCCTGCTGAGTTCCTGACAGCAAAAAGTCAGTCGGAAGCTGTGGTACGTTTAGGGGAAAAACTTGCACTGTTTCATTGAATCTGACGCTGAAAATGTAACAAATTATTACTAAACTTGGAGGCATTGAACCCTGATAACACATAAAAAGGAGATTATATGCCTGTTTCTATTGCACGCTTTATCGGTGCCCTGATGATCATCACACCTGTAATGGTATGGGGAGATAAACTGAATGTGCCAAATTTTGATGCAAGCAAAGACGTCTCTATGCGTAATTTTGAGGGTAATAATCTCGCTAAATCCGACTTCAGTGGCAGCAATGCCAGCGGTTCTTCATTTATCAATGCGAGCCTGAATTATGCCAACCTGAATCTGGCCAACTTCCAGAATACGAATCTTACCAATGTCACTTTCCGGTTGGCGCTGATTGAATATACTGACTTTACCGGTGCTGAAGGCCTGACTGCAGCTCAGCTTGCTGAGGCCTGTTTACCGCGTGCTCTGGAGGAAGAGAAACTGGGTGTTGAGGATTTTGACCCCAAAGCGTATGTCTTACCAGACGAGTGCAATATCTGGGAGCATATTCCGAGAGGCTGAATAGAGCTGAGGCTAAGCCAATCGCTGGCACAGCAAATTCAGGCATAAAAGTAATAATGTGCTGTAAACGGATTAGCTGTTAAACAGGATTAATTCATCACCGGTAGAAATACGCATACAAATCACACTTTGCGTAGTCTATGATCAGATGATGAAGACTTATGACTATATTATTGTTGGGGCTGGCTCCTCAGGCTGTGTTGTTGCTAATCGTTTAAGTGCAAACCCTAATGTTTCTGTCTGTTTAATTGAAGCAGGCGGAAGTGATAAAAGCCCCTGGATTAAAATACCAGCAGGTATCTTTGGCGTTTATGAGCATAAGAAGTTTGATTATGCCTTTCAGGGCGTACCGCAAAAAAACCTCAATAACCGAATCATTACCGTAAACCGGGGAAAAGCTTTAGGGGGATCCGGCTCTATAAACGGCATGGTTTATATCCGGGGAAATCGCAGTGACTATGATGGCTGGGCTGCAGCAGGATGCAGGGGGTGGGCTTATGATGATGTCTTGCCGGTTTTTAAGGCGATTGAAAATAATCAGCTATTGCAGGATCCACGTTATCACGGTTTCAGTGGTGAGTTACGGGTTGAGAATCAGCGCGATGTTAACCAGATGGGCGAGGTTTTCGTTTCAGCGGCAGAGAGTGTCGGACTGACACAAAATACGGATTTTAATGGTGCCTCCCAGTTGGGGCTTGGTCATTATAATGTGACACAAAATCGTGGTGTTCGTGTCAGTGCCTATACCGCGTTTGTTGAACCGGTATTAATGCGCAATAACCTCGATGTGATGATCAATACCCATGTGCCGGAATTAATTATCGAAAACGGGCAGGTTAAAGGTGTTGTCATAGAAAGAAA
>JBMZDK010000155.1:0-9688 GCA_049614265.1 Thiolinea sp. | reverse complement strand
GTGCCGGAGCAGGGCCAGGTGCCGGAGCAGGGCCAGGTGCCGGAGCAGGGCCAGGTGCCGGAGCAGGGCCAGGTGCCGGAGCAGGGCCAGGTGCCGGAGCAGGGCCAGGTGCCGGAGCAGGGCCAGGAGGGCAGTTGTGGTTGTTTCCACCGCCATTTCCGTTCTGGATTTGCTGCAATAATTGAGTGATTAATGATAACAGCGTGGATAGCAGGTCATTGCCACCAGCAACGCCACCGCTTTGTAAGCTGTTACTAAAGTTGTTTGCTGCATTTTGATTAGCAGTATTGTTGGTCGTCGATGTGCCGTTATTAGCCTGAGTATTGTTGCTGTTATGTGCGCAACTACATGTTTGAATCATAACCGTCTCCTTAATGAGGGTCTTTGTAAACCAGCCACTGAGGTTGTTTCGGCTGATTTGGTATCTTTGAATTTAGTGGGAGGCGTGTCGTGTTGGTGACTCGCGCCCGGCATTACCCTAGCGCTTATGTGGGAAAATAGAACTCACCGCTAGAGCAGAAGGATAAAGAATGCTTCCGGACGGCAGGTTGGTGGTTTGGGGATTGCTCTGCGGAGCTTATTGTCCGAGATTAATAAAAGGTGCTATGGAGATATAGGCAATAATTCCGGCGAGGGCGAGAAACGCTACCACCTGAAGCGGGTGGCGTAACAGGGCATCTAATAACGTGGGCTGTTGATTATTAGCGATGCGTTCTGCGTATGCTGCCCGTTCGCGGCGGGTCAGTTCCTCCTGAAAGGTTTCCAGCAGGTCTTTTGCAATATCTAAATCCGTTGGGTCTTCCAGCCAGATAATGGGAGCGGAAATGCCCCAGTAGTTGGGAGGCGTTTCGTAAAAGTCTATACGGTGTTTAGTCAGCAGCTCGCGTATATCATCAGCTTCCGTATCGGGAACATTGCGTAGTGAGAGCAATTTAGCTGCCATAATAAACCGTATCTGTCTGAGAGAAAGCGTGATTATAGCGGATCTTGTATTGCGGATGTGGTTGCCTGTTTGCGTTTTAACTGTACGAGATGTCTGTGCAGCATTTCTGTTGCCAGTCCATGCAGGTTTAAGCGAAAGCCAGCACGCAGTGTTGAATGTGGCAGCAGGGGGTGGCGGTTATTGACTAACATTACCGGCAACGGATCATTAATAATGCGCGCGACATACAGTGCAATGGTTTCATCCAGCTGCAGCGAATTCACTGCCCGCCAGAAGTCACTGTCCGTGAGGAATAATTGATAGATCGGTGTATAGAGTTCGATGGCTGTTTGTACGTCCAGTATATTCCAGCGTCCGTTTGGCATTGGGTCAATAGGAAGGTTGCCATCGGTGATCGCAGAGAAATCAAGGGTTTCCGGTGTTTCAATGACTCGGCCCTGTTTTTTCAATGCCAGGTTCAGCTCAATAATGAAATTGTATAAATTGAGATCATGGCGCAGGAAAGAGTCGTCTTTGAGTTCATCCAGCTGTTGAAAACGCATCGGGTATAAAGCCGGTATTTCAATATCGGGCAGATTATCGAGGATGAACTGTTGAATTTCTGCGCCCAGATGAAAGTGGCGCATAATAAACCAGTTGGCTTCCGGGCTGACAAAGCGCTTCAGCCCCCAGGTAATCAGGCGGTGCAAATAACCGGAGTGCTGCCAGCGTTTAGGCAAAACGGTTTTAATCAGCTGAATGAGTATGATACTCAGGCGTGCCAGTGGCCGGACGACAGGTAACAGGTACTGACGGCTTTTACGGCTGGTATCGGTGAGCCAGGCCTGTTTTACCTCATCAGACAGGGGAGTCATTTGGTCAAGGTACAGTGCATACCAGGGGTTTGGGTCAGTCGGGTCGTGCGTCCAGTCGGTACTCACAGAATATGCTCCATTTGCAGGCGGTATAGAAGCGCTACATCGCGGGCGGTTTGTAAAATACTATCACGGGTCTGTTTCCCACCGTAGTCCAGCGCCAGTTCAAGCGCGATTAACCAGTGCTGCAGGTGTTCCTCATCATTCTCACCGTGATAATGCAGGAAGCGGAAGCAACGTTCCGGCAGTGTTAATTGTGCTTTTAGCTGCGGTAATAACCACGGCACGATACGCTGTCCGGTGCCTTCAATAATGTAAATGCCACCCAGCAAACCGACCGGATTCCGGGTTTGCGCGGCACGGTACATATAGCTGTTCAGTGCTTCACCACCGGGATTACGTTGCAGCTGATCAATATGAGTCTCTTGTCCTCCCGCCAGCTGATAATCCTCAAATAAGATTTTAAAATCGTGTTGTTCATCATTAGCATGGTGTGTAATCAGGCTGGCCAGCGCTTTGTAATCTTCATCCAGACTCTCTACGGCGCGGCGCATCCACAGGCTGCCTTCTCTAACCTGGGGAATCCACTGTGCCATCCAGCTGACATAGTCTTCCGGAGTAAAAGCCCTTTCATTGATGCGGCTGATCAATGGTGTGCGCCAGATATCGGAACGGAACTGATGCCAGATCCCGGCTAATTCAAGCAGTGTCTCGCGTACCAGCCCTTCGTGCCCATCAGCGGTGTGTGGCGCCTGCGGAAACTGGATTTCAGGAGGCTCAGGTTTGTCATTCGTATTGTTGGGGGTGTGTAGCTCGTGGACGTTATGCTGTCCCGCCTCGAATTGTTTTGCAGGTGATTCTGAGGGTTGTAGCTGATCGGTATCAACCACTGTCAGCATGAAATAGCTGACGGTGAACCGTCCGGATTCCGGCACAAAGCCCAGGATTTTTTGTCCGGCATGTAATTCACAGTCTTGCAGAAAATCAGCAAGCATAATAAAGATTGACGCTGCGCCGGTGTTGCCGCGTTCGGTCAGATTGCTAAACCATTTTTCACGCGGGATTCCTAAACCGGCTTCCTGCATCATCCGGTCACAGGTTTCCCCCAGTGCTTCAGATGAATAATGGCAAAGGAAAGTATCAACGGTATGCGGATCAATATGCCTGTTTTGCACCAGTTGTGCGTATTCATGAACTGCGACATCAAACAGGTTTGGCAGTAAGCGCAGATTCTGGCGGATATTAAAGTGCCCTGCGGCCTCAGCTTCATTCATTCCCGGAAAGTCGAGAAATGATGCCTCCTTATCTAAATCATAAAGGCGGCATTGCTGTTCAGTATTTTGTTTGCGATGACTGCCCTGTCCCAGCTGCATGCACACCGGATAGTCTCCGGAGAAAGATTTCGCATGTATCCAGTCAAGGCGTAGCGCCAGACTTTGCCGAGACAGCGGACTTTGGGTGGCTGTTTGTGCTGTCACCTGATTCGCTTTGCCCAGTACAACAGCACCTGCGCCATCCGAAAGCATGTAGCGCAGGAAGGCGGTTTCGAAATCGGTTGCGTAGCCCTGGCTGGCAAAGCGTGAACGTTTAAACATACGCGATGGCATTTCTGCGGCGACAGTAACGGCCAGCTGTTGTGTCGGATTTTGGTGCAGGCTTTGGGCAGCATCCTTTAAAGCCAGAATACCGGAGGCGCAGACACCGTGATGGCTGTGGGTTTCCATTGGTGGCGCGTGTAAGCGGCCCTGTATCATATTGGCCAATCCCGGAATCAACACATCCCCACCCGATGATGCCGCTGTTAACAGGTCGATATCTTTAGATGTCAGCTGTACACCTTCCAGGCAATCGCGTACGGCGGCACAGGCCATATCAGTGTGACTGATATGGGTGTGGCCGTTTTTATCAATGGCGTAATGACGCTGCCGGATACCGTTTTCTTTCAGGATGCGCTGTTTAATACGTGTTGAGCCTTCCAGCGGAGCAATGTAATGGTCAATCTGCTCATTATCGACGGGGGAGCCGGGAAGGTAAGCGCTGGCATTCAGCAGATAAATATCATCAAAAAAGGTGGGCTGTGTCATAGCGGTGAACCTGTTGAATTGTTGTATTCGTACAGACAGGCTATGTCATTGTGATGGTCACTGACAATGCTGTTTGGGCAGGGTGCACTATGCGCTGCTGTGAGTCGCGTATTTTGTTACCCGCATTAAATGGGCGAATGAAAACAGCTGACAGGCACCGGGTTTTGCCAGTGTTCAGCTTGAGCGGATTTTCCGTCTGATTCGTGTTTTTGGAAGCGGATTTTAAGGAGTATTCGCTTATTGATTGATCTTGCTACAATTTCGGGCTTTTGATCATTTTTATCGATGGTTTTTCTGATTTTGTTTGAAAAAAGCATATGAAAATATGCGGCTGATTGCAGGCCGCATGGCAGCGCGTTTTCCCGATCTTATCCACAGGCTGTACACAGCTTGATGACAACATATTGTGCTTGACCGTTATCAAAAGCACATCCTATAGTGTCTAAAGAGGAATACATCGCCTTATCATGAACAAACATTAAAGATCACACAGTAATGCTACGCAATGGGCAGTAGCTGAGGTTCCGCATGCAATCAGTAAACGTACAAGCCGCCGAAGATTTTAATGACGCGCAAATTCAAATTCCTGAATTCACCACGCCAATGTGCAAAGTTATTCGCCGCAATGGCCAGGTCACCGATTTCGACGGTGGCAAAATCCATGTTGCACTTACCAAGGCGTTTCTTGATGTTGAAGGTAGTTCGGCTTCCGGTTCAGCGCGTATCCATGACACAGTGAAACAGCTGACGGAACAGGTGGTTGAAGCGTTATTTCGCCGCATGCCTGATGGTGGCATGTTGCACATTGAAGATGTGCAGGATCAGGTTGAGCTGGCGTTAATGCGGGCCGGTGAGCACAAGGTTGCGCGGAGTTATGTCCTGTACCGTGAACAGCGTGCACAGCTGCGTGCGAAGAAAGAGAAAAAAGGCAAGAAAAAGCCGGAAGCACTGGCGATTAACGTCAAACTCAGTGACGGCAGTTCAGCACCATTGGATGAAGAACGGTTACAGCAGATTATTGATGAAGCGGTATCCGGTTTGGAAGGTGTGAGCGCTGAGCAGGTCACACAAACGGCAATGCGCAATCTGTATGACGGTATTTCTGAAGAAGAAGTGGCGACGGCATTGATTATCAGTACCCGTGTATTGATTGATCACGACCCGAACTATTCGCAGGTCGCTGCACGTATGCTGTTGGATAGCCTGCGGCGTGAAGTGCTGACTTTCCTCGAAAAACGCCCTGCGGAAGCAACGCAACAGCAAATTACCGGGCGTTATGCCGGTATGCTGAAAAAAGCGCTGAAACGTGGTGTTGAGGTTAAGTTGCTGGATGAGGAATTGCTGCGCTACGACCTGAAGCAACTGGGCGCAGCATTGAAGCCGGAGCGTGATCTGCAGTTTACTTATCTTGGTTTGCAAACTTTGTATGACCGTTACTTCCTGCACTCTGATGGTACGCGCTTTGAGCTGCCTCAGGTCTTCTTTATGCGGGTGGCGATGGGCCTTGCAATAAATGAAGTTCACCGCGAAGCGCGGGCAATAGAATTTTATAATCTGTTATCCAGCTTTGATTTCATGAGCAGCACGCCGACGCTGTTTAATTCCGGGACGCTGCGGCCACAGCTGTCCTCCTGTTATCTGACGACAGTGCCGGATGACCTGGATGGGATTTATGGTGCGGTGAAAGATAATGCATTGCTGTCGAAGTTTGCGGGTGGTCTTGGGAACGACTGGACACCGGTACGGGGCATGGGGGCGCATATCGCCGGTACTAACGGTAAATCACAGGGGGTGGTGCCGTTTCTGAAAGTTGCTAATGACACGGCGGTAGCAGTGAACCAGGGCGGCAAGCGTAAAGGTGCGGTGTGTGCCTATCTGGAAACCTGGCATATTGATATTGAGGATTTCCTTGAGTTGCGCAAGAACACGGGTGATGACCGTCGCCGTACCCATGATATGAATACCGCGAACTGGATTCCGGACTTATTCATGAAACGGGTGGCTGCTGAACAGGAATGGACTTTGTTTTCACCGGATGACACGCCGGATCTGCATGACCTTACCGGTAAGGCATTTGAGAAGCGTTATGCCGAGTATGAAGACATGGTCGAGCGCGGTGAGATCAAGCTATACCGCAAATTGCCAGCTAACCAGCTGTGGCGCAAGATGCTGGGTATGTTGTTTGAAACCGGTCATCCGTGGGTGACGTTCAAAGACCCCTGTAATATTCGTTATAGCAATCAGCATGTTGGTGTGGTGCATAGTTCTAATCTGTGTACCGAAATCATGCTGCATACCAATGAAGATGAGATTGCGGTGTGTAATCTGGGGTCGATTAATCTGGCAGCGCATACCACCGAAAACGGCGTGGATATGGAGAAGCTGGAACGTACCGTTACCACAGCCATGCGCATGCTGGATAACGTTATTGATTACAACTACTACAGCGTGCCACAGGCGCGGCGATCTAATCTGCAACACCGTCCGGTGGGCATGGGTTTGATGGGTTTCCAGGATGCGTTGTATAAGCAAAAGCTGGCGTACACTTCGGAAGCTGCGCTGGAGTTCGCTGATCGCAGTATGGAAGCTGTATCTTATTTCGCGATTAATGCGTCCAGCGACCTGGCAGCTGAGCGCGGGCAGTATTCAACGTTCAAAGGCTCATTATGGAGTCGTGGCATTCTGCCGATTGATTCATTGGCGTTGCTGGGTGAAGAGCGTGGTGAGTACTTTATTGTTGACCAGACACAGACCCTGGATTGGGATGGCCTGCGCAATAAAGTGAAAGAACAGGGTATGCGTAACTCCAATGTAATGGCGATTGCGCCAACAGCGACGATTTCCAATATCTGTGGTGTATCGCAGTCGATTGAGCCGACTTACCAGAACCTGTTTGTAAAATCGAACCTGTCCGGTGAATTCACCGTGATTAATCCTTATCTGGTGCAGGAACTGAAAGATCTCGATATGTGGGACGAGGTGATGATTAATGACCTCAAATACTTCGATGGTTCGGTGCAGAAGCTGGATCGGGTGCCGGATGATGTTAAAGAGCGCTATGCCACGGCATTTGAGATTGATGCGCGCTGGTTAGTTGAAGCAGGCAGCCGCCGCCAGAAGTGGATTGATCAGGGCCAATCGCTCAATCTGTACATGGAAGAACCATCGGGCCAGAAGCTGGATAATCTGTACAAACTGGCGTGGGTGCGCGGGCTGAAGACGACTTACTACCTGCGCTCGATTGGCGCAACGGGTGCGGAGAAGCTGAATGATGCATCGGGTGGTGCTGCTGAGGCAAAGCCTGATTTAAAGATTGCACCGAATGCGGTTGAAGTTGGATCGGCTGCACCGGCAGCGTGCTCGATTCTTGATCCGGATTGTGAGGCGTGTCAGTAGGCAACGCGCCTGCATGAAAATGTTGTACCCGGCAAGTATTGAAGTCTGCGACTTCTACATTAAATAGTGAGAGCCTGCATGATGTGTATGCAGGCCGCAGAGGAATAATGACATGATGTTAAATTGGGACGATCCGTTAGCCGCACCGGTACCACGGGTGGAGCCAAAACAGGCAGAAAAAAAGGAATCTGCTGATAAGGTAGCTGAACCAGCTGCCAAGTATGGAGCGACTGAAACCACGACACCTGACACAACAGAGGTAAAGGGTCATGACACAGAAGCCAGCCAGAGCCAGACTGCAACGCCTGCAGCGCAGGAAAAAACTCCAGCGCCAGCAGCAGAAACCACAGAATCCACAACAGCAAAAACGCCGTTAAAACCGGTTGTTGTTGCCACTGAGGCGTTAGCGAACGCTGCGCCGAAGCTGCATGCGGTTGATACTTCCAAGCCGTCGCCGTTACAGCAACGCCGTGAAGCGGAGGCTGCGAAGCCTTTTACCCCAATGTCGCCGATTAATCCGGAAGACAAGCGGGTCATTAACGGTATGGGTGATATCAATCAGCTCGCACCGTTTAAATATCCCTGGGCCTGGGATTTCTTCATTAACGCTAATAAGAACCACTGGACACCACTTGATGTGAATATGACCAGTGATATCAGCGATTATCATCATAAATTAAAGCCGGAAGAGCAGCATATTTTTGAGAATGTGCTAGCCTATTTAACAACGTCCGATATTCTGGCGATGCGCAATATTGGCCTCGCTGTGATGGAAAAAATGACCGCGCCTGAGCTACAGATTTATCAGGCACGCCAGGTTTACGAAGAGTCGCTGCATACGTGGACGTATCAGCACTGTATCGAGACCATCGGGCTGGATCAGAGTGAAATTTATAACCGCTATCGTGTGGTTCCGGAGATCAATCAGAAAATCCAGATTGGCAACCGTCGCTTAAACGCAGTGATGAGACCGGATATTGATTTGCGGAACCCCGACGACTTGCAGGAGTTTGTGCTCTCCTACACATTCTTCTCGGGCATCTTCGAGGGATGCTGGTTTTACAATGGTTTCAGCCCGATTTTTGCTTTACAACGCCGTGGCCTGATGAAGGGAACGGCGGAGCAGCTGCAGTACATTATGCGTGATGAGGTGATGCACGTTTCCTTTGGTATTCGTGTGGTACGCCAGATCATTCAGGAGGAAGGTGTCAAACTCGATCCGCGTGATATCCGTGATATGTGGGATGAGGCGGAAGCAGCTGAAATGGCCTATTCTAAATTCTTATTACCGAAGCCAATTCTCGGCTACAGTCAGGAAGACCATCATGAGCAATTTCGCTTTATTGCTAACCGGCGTGCGCGGCAGTTAGGCATGGAAGAACCCTTCCCCGGTGCGAAGAATGCACTGCCCTGGTTGGATGAACAGTCGAATATGCGGAAGGAGAAGAATTTCTTTGAAACGCGGGTGACTGAGTATCAGACGGGTGGGGCGTTGAAGTGGGATTGAGGTTCTGCTGGATTATTTGAAGGTGATAAAGGCTGCTCGATTTGGGTGGCCTTTTTTATCACTTTTTTAGAATAGAATTCGAGACTACCACGGTCAAGGTGTATAAATCGAAATTCTGCTTGACCGTTTCTGTTCAATGGTAGGTTTTTGGCTTGTAATTTTTCTGGTATTGCTCATAATACCATTATGAAGAGGCCGCTAATTGTTTTAGACACTAACATCCTTGTCGCTGCACTACGTTCAAGAAGAGGAAAGTCTTCTCAACTTTTACGTGTGTTAGGTAAAGGCGATTTTGCCCTAACTCTCTCAGTTCCTCTGTTATTTGAGTATGAAGATGTTTTGAAACGCCCAGACATCGTTCCCGTTTCAATGCAGGCTATAGAAAGTGTCTTGGATTACATGTGTCAGCAAGCAACCTTTCAGGAAATTTTCTACTTGTGGCGTCCACATTTAAAAGACCCAAAAGACGATATGGTGTTGGAACTTGCACTGAACGCGAAAGCCCAAGTTATTGTGACGCATAATGTCAAAGATTTTAAAAATGTACCTGAGCTAGGTGTTGAAATACTGACACCAGCACAGTTTTTAGAAAAGCTGGAAAAGAAATTATGGCAACATTAAGTATACGTTTACCCGATTCTGTACATAAAAACGTCAAGTTATGGGCTGAAAAAGAAGGTGTGTCCATCAACCAGTTTTTAAGTAGTGCTGCCGCTGAAAAACTGGCTGCATTGGCAACAGAAGAATACATAAATAAACGTGCAGCAAGAGCTTCCCGTAGTGCATTCGAGGCTGCTTTGGATGAAGCGCCTGACGTACCAGACGAATTTGATACCATAAAATAAAAACCTATAAGGCTCGATTTGTTCGCAAAAAAGAACTTATAAGCTTCTTTTTGACAGTG
>JBMZDK010000154.1:0-9751 GCA_049614265.1 Thiolinea sp. | reverse complement strand
CCTGAATTTGCTCATCAATACCCGGAATACGGGCACAGCCACCAGAGATCAGAATCTGGCTCACCCCATCACGCTGACTGGAAGCGTAATAAAACTGCAGGAAGCGGTGGAGCTGACGCACCATATTATCTTTAAACGGGTCAAGCACTTCCGAAATATAGTTTTCCGGCAAATTGCCTTCCTTTTTTGCCAGTCCTGCTTCCTGCCACGTCAAACCATAACGATGCATAATTTGCTCGGTTAGCTGCCGCCCACCAAAAGACTGCTCACGGGAAAACGTTAAACGACCCTGTTCAAATACCGTAATACTGGTCATGGTTGCGCCAAAATCAACAACTGCCACTGATTCATATTGTTCAAGCTCATTGGTCAGGCAGCGTAGTACTTTTTCCAAGGCATGCGTCTCAGTATCGACGATATCCACGGTTAAGCCAGCCATTTCTGCTGCTGCAACCCGGACTTCCACATTCTCAGAACGTGTTCCCGCCAGCAGAATATCCAGCATTTCCGGGTTGTTCATTGACGGCCCCAGCACCTCGAAATCGTAACTGACCTCTTCCATCGCATAGGGAATATGCTGATCAGCCTCGATGGCAATTTGCGCTTCCATCTCTGCCATTGGCACAGAAGCGGGCATGGTGATAATTTTATTGATTGCCATCGAAGTAGGAATCGCTAAAGCACAGCGCTTAAGGCGGCTACGGCTTTCACGCTGCGCCTTACGGATAGCTTCACCGATTGGTTCCGGCTCAATAATATCCTTTTCGTTGGATACGCCTTCCGGCAAGGGGGCCACCGCATAGCTCTCAATACGATACGCACGCCCTTTACGCGACATTTCCACCAGCTTCACTGCGGAAGAACTGATATCAAGGCCAAGCAGATTTTGTTTACGCTTATAAAATGAAAACACTATAGAACCCGCACTGTTATTTTTATTATGCGCCTGACAAATAAGCTAGCGCTGAACCTTAAAATAGTCTACTCTGGCCTGCAATGGGATGCGTTTGTTTCGGACAAACGGAGACAGTGTAACAACAGTATTTCGGGCTTGATTTTACCTTCCACACTGCTTTACATCCTGTTGAACTAAGACACTTTTAAATAATTATAAACAACAATATTGTCAACCAGGCTGATTTTCTGTTATGCGTTATCTGGCTAAACTTTTTACCTTATTTGGTAGCACCCTTTTAACCTTAAGTACCCTTGCTCTAACCGGTTTAACCGGCCTCTATTTCTTTTATTCACCTCAATTACCTGATAGCAAAGACCTGCATCATATTGAGTTACAGGTGCCGCTACGTATTTACTCAAAAGATGAACAATTAATTGCGGAATATGGCACCAAACGTCGGCGCCCTGTCCGTTTTGAGCAAATTCCGGAACGGCTACGCCAGGCATTCATCGCCATCGAAGATGCACGTTATTACGAGCACCAGGGAATCGACCTCAAAGGCATTGCCCGCGCCCTCTACAGCGTTGTTTCCACAGGCCGCGCATCACAGGGAGCAAGTACAATCACCATGCAGCTGGCGCGCAATGCTTTCCTGGGCCGTGAGAAAACCCTGAGCCGCAAACTAAAAGAAACGCTACTGGCTTTCAAACTGGAACGCACACTGCGCAAAGATGAGATTCTTGAGTTATATTTGAATAAAATCTACCTCGGCAATCGTGCTTATGGCATAGCAGCAGCGGCAGAAACGTACTACGGCAAAAAGAGGCTGGAAGACCTGACATTGGCCCAAATGGCGATGATTGCAGGCCTGCCTAAAGCACCTTCCCGCTATAACCCAATCGCAAATCCTAAACGGGCAATGATACGCCGTGATTATATTTTGAAACGTATGTTTACTCTGGGATATATCGATCAGATCAACTATGAGTCGGCATTAAAGGAAGCGAATACAGCGCGGGTCCATAAGCCGGAAATTAAAGCCTACGCACCGTACTTAGCAGAAATGGTGCGCTCCACCATCGTTGAAAAATATCGGGATAAAGCCTACACCCAAGGCTACCATGTTTATACGACTCTTGACGCTGACATTCAAAAACACGCCACTACAGCCCTACGTAAGTCATTAATTTCCTATGACCGCCGCCATGGTTACCGGGGAGCCGAAGATCATATTGACCTTGATGCATATGCCGGCCGGGAGGAATGGCTGGATAAACTGGCAGCTTACCCTAAAGTTGCGGATATGCAGGCCGCCTTAGTCATCAAAACCACTAAACAGCAGGCAGAATTATTAATTTTAAATGCCGCAATGAACGGGGAAACCTTTACTCTGGATTTAAAGTCGATGGCGTGGGCAAAACCTTTTATCACCGCAGACCGTCGTGGCCGCAAACCCAAACAAATCAGCGATGTCATGCAACCCGGTGATATTGTACGGGTTCGGAAAGCCCCTCAGATCACCGAAAAAGAGCAAAAAAACGAGGCGGAGGAAGAACCGGCACTCCAATGGCAACTGACACAAATTCCGGCAGTTGGAGGCGCACTGGTTGTTATGGAACCCAATAATGGAGCAATACGCGCTGTTATGGGCGGATTCGATTATTACCATTCTAAATTCAACCGCGCCACTCAGGCCATGCGTCAGCCCGGCTCCAGTTTTAAACCAATTGTTTATTCCGCCGCCATGGCGCGTGGTTTTACTCCAACCAGTATTGTTAATGATGCGCCGATCACAGTACCAGGCAGTGACTGGAAACCCAAAAACTTTGGCGGCAAATACATTGGCCCAACGACACTCACGGAAGCCTTGGCTAAATCACGCAACCTGGTTTCTATACGCCTGCTGCGCAACGCTGGGATTAAACATACCATTAATTACGCCACACGCTTTGGTTACGAGAAAAAACACCTGCCGCCTAACCTGACCCTTGCATTAGGTACCGGACTGACCACCCCGGTACAGATGGCCACGGCTTATTCGACCTTTGCCAATGGCGGATTCAAAGTTGACTCACACTTTATTAATCGCATTGAAGATAGCACCGGCCAGCTGCTATACGATGCCCGTGGTGAAATTAAAGCAGCCTGCGGCGATGATATTCGTTACTGCCCATCGAACAAAAAAACACTGGCGGAAGCCTTACAGGAAACTGAAACCGCTGAGAATAAGAACCCACCGGAGCCAACGACCTCCGAAACAGCCTCTCCCGACACTGCGGCATCAGTAACAGCGGAACCTGAAATTAAAGTCCCGGCAGCCACCCGCATTATGGACTCTCGCACCAATAAACACATTGTTGGTATGATGCATGGCGTCACACAATTCGGTACCGCTGCCCGGGCCGGAAGAACCTTAAAGCGTAAGGACATTGCCGGTAAAACCGGAACAACCAATGACCAGAAGGATTCCTGGTTTTGTGGCTTCACCCCTGAATATGTGGCTGTTGCCTGGGCCGGGTTCGATGATATGGCAGAGTTAGGTGACAAAGAAACCTCAACCAAAATTGCTGTTCCTATGTGGATCGATTTAATGCAGGAAGTACTACGTGATCGCCCGGAAAAGCCATGGAAGAAATTTGGCGACAAATTATATCGGGCTAAAATTGATATGGATACCGGACTGCCAACAGAGAATGATGCGGCGGCAACCAAAGAGCAGGCACTGATCACTCAAAAAGCACCGGCACAGGAAACCACCCAGACTTTTGAATACACCAGTGCACAAGCCGCGACACAGCATGCCCGCCAGCAGCAACAGTTATTATTACAGCAACAGGCACAACAACAGTTACTACAGCAACAATTGTCCGGGCAACCGAACTACAATCAACAGCAACAGTTATTGCAACAACAATATTTACAACAGCAGGCCCAGCAAAACACCCCTGCTGCACAACCGCCACAAAGCGAATCCGTCGAAATCCCTGAACAGATCTTTTAATGTATCATCCGGAACAAAACACGCGGCAATTAGTCGCGGAAGAAGCTGCACGCCTGATTTATGATGAGGGCTATCGTGATTATCGCCTGGCGAAGCAAAAGGCAGCCGTGCGCATGGGCACTTCAGCCAATGGCAAACATCAGCCCTCAAACGAAGAGATTGAAACAGCGTTACATGCTTATATCAGTCTATTCGCTGAGGACGAACAACACGCCATTTTGCGTCAACACCGTGAAATTGCCATTGAGGCAATGGAGTTTTTACAGGATTTTACGCCCTATCTCACCGGTGCAGCCCTGGAAGGCACATCTGGCCCGCATTCGGCAGTAACGCTATACCTGATTGCCAACAGAGCAGAAGATATTATCTTTTTTATGGAAGATAGCCATATCCCGTTTCAGACTCATGAACGCAAAGTTCGTTTTGGCAAAAAACAAGACTACTACCCGCTATTGCGCTTTTACGCTGATGATGTTGAGGTGGAACTAATGATCTTTCCGGACAGCACACAAAATCACAGTGTACCAATCAGTCCAATTACAGGCCGGGGCGTACAACGAGCAAATTTAGCCAAAGTTAAAGCATTACTGGCAGCAATGCCGGAACTGAGCAACGGGTAAGAGAAAAGAGAAACTTTAAGCCCGCAATTCACGACCAAACTCATGCACTGCATCAACCAGTACTTTGACACGATCCGGGTTAATATGCTGATGAATACCGTGACCAAGATTAAAGACATGACCGGTTGACTGACCAAAGCCCTGAATAATCCGCTGCACATTGGCGCGAATCGACTCCGATGACGAGTAAAGCACGCAGGGATCCATATTACCCTGCAAAGCAACTTTATCACCAACCCGGGCCTGCGCTTCAGCAATATTAATCGTCCAGTCCAAACCAAGGCCATCACATCCGGTATCGGCCATTGCCTCCAGCCATTGCGCACCACCTTTCGTGAATAAAATCACCGGTACTTTACGACCTTCATTTTCCCGCTGCAGCCCATCCACAATTTGCTGCATATAATTCAGAGAGAAATCACGATATGTCTGCGGCGTTAGTGTCCCACCCCAGGTATCAAACACCATGACAGCCTGCGCACCCGCTGCGATTTGTGCATTCAGATAAGAGGTAACGCTTCGTGCCAGCTTGTCCAGCAAGATATGCATCGCCGCAGGATCATCGTACATCAGTCCTTTAACTTTGCCAAAGTCCTTGCTGGAACCACCTTCCACCATATACGTGGCCAATGTCCACGGGCTACCGGAAAAACCAATCAGCGGCACACGACCATTCAAATCACTACGAATGGTTCTTACGGCATTCATAACGTAGGCCAGCTCGCCTTCCGGGTCAGGTATCCCCAGCTTTTCAATCGCAGAACGATCGCGAACCGGACGTTCAAATACCGGCCCCTCGCCTTCAGCAAAATACAGGCCCAACCCCATCGCATCAGGAATCGTCAGAATATCGGAAAACAAAATTGCCGCATCAAGATCAAAACGTTCCAGTGGCTGTAAAGTAACCTCAGAAGCCAGATCAGCATTTTGACACAGATCCATAAAACTACCGGCCTGCTTGCGCGTTGCTTTGTATTCCGGCAGATAGCGACCAGCCTGACGCATAATCCAAACAGGCGTAGTATCAACAGGCTGTTTCAGCAATGCCCGCAGAAAACGGTCATTTTCAAGGTGCGGTATAGCATTACTCATGTCAGCTCTCCCAATAGCGACATAGTGGGCGATAAAGAGGTATTACAGGAATATAAGAACAGGGCACGAAGATAAGAATTAAGCACTCAAGTGAGACTTTATCAGCGCGCTGACTTTACCCATATCAGCACGCCCCTGTGCTTTGGGCTTAATCCAACCCATGACTTTACCCATATCTTTTACTGATTCAGCACCAGTAGAACTAATAGCTTCAGCTACCAATGCCGAGATTTCATCATCACTCAGCGGCTGAGGTAAATAAGTCTGGATAACGTCAACTTCCGCCTGTTCCTGATCAGCCAGGTCGTTGCGACCGGCATCTGTATATTGGCGAATAGACTCACGACGCTGCTTGACCATTTTATCAAGCACCGCCAATACAGCAACATCATCCAGCTCAACCCGGTTATCTACTTCCTGCTGCTTAATCGCAGCAAGTGCAAGACGAATCACTCCCAAGCGCTCTTTATCTTTAGCGCGCATAGCAGTTTTCATGTCTTCCGTTAACTGTGCTTTGAGACTCATAAAAATGATGTTTACCTTGCTCTGTGATAGCTACCTACAACATATAGCAGAGAATCAGCTTTCATGAGCATTAAATTATTTTTAGTACAAACGTACTCTGCGATTCAGGTCGCGGGAGATGCGTTTCAGGTTACGCTTTACCGCCGCTGCACGCTTACGTTTACGAACAGAGGTAGGCTTTTCATAAAATTCACGGGCGCGAACTTCGGCCACAACACCAGCTTTTTCACACGTACGCTTAAAACGACGCACCGCAATTTCGAAAGGCTCCGAATCTCTTACTCTTACGCTTGGCATAAAATCTTACATCTCATTGTTAGGTTGCGGAAACAGCCATACTCTGACGGCCATTTTCAGTAAGCGCGCAATTATACCGGTGTCAATCATAATTGCAAAAGATTCATGCCTTAAAACAACAATTTCAGAACTTTTCAGCAAATTCGTCAAAACGGGCCATTAAACATCACTCGCTTTCCCCTGAATCAGAACCAGGCTTCGCAGACGACCTTTAATCCGACACACCACATTATCTTACGCTTCTCCCCTGCACTCTCCAGTCTGAATGGTCTATTATGGGAAACATCGAATAACAGCTACAGATAAAACTACCATGATAATACGTCTAATTTCAGTTTTCGTTGTCATCGTTGCCATGAACAGTGGCTGCAGTCTCTATCAGGTTGACATCCAGCAAGGCAACTACATCACTTCTGAACAGGTGGCACAAGTCAGAACCGGTATGACTCAGGAGCAGGTAAAGGAGTTATTGGGCACTCCGCTAATGACTGACGACTTCCGCCAAAACCGCTGGGATTATGTGTTCTACCGTAAATCAGGTAACGGCGCAGCTACCCAGTCCGGTATCACCGTCTTTTTTGATGGCAATGGCATCGTTAACGACCTGGTAAAGAGCTGAACTCTCATAACCATTTGACCAGGTAATACAAATATTGCCCTTCGGACGATTTCGAGGGGCCAACCACCACAGCCGGAAAACGTTTTTCATCACCCTCACAAGCTGCGGTAACACTTTCAGCATCAGCCATCACTTCAATACAGGCAGCTGAAAAGCGCTGACGTCCCACTTTAAACTTTGGCATATAGACAGTAGCGTAGTGCTGCCCCGACGGCCCGGTTTCACACTCGGGTGGCACCATACCCCTCATTAGTGCTGCGCTCCGGAACTACCTTTTTTCATTTTTTTGCCCGCCGCTGCACGTTGCTTGCGCACTTCCTTTGGGTCGGCTAGCAAAGGCCGGTAAATTTCAATACGGTCTTTTGCCCGCAACGGCGTATTCAGAGTGGTTAATTTACCAAAGATACCTACCTTTAACTCATCCAGCTTCAGGTTTGGATAACGCTTCAATACACCGCTGGCAAGAATACCATCACGCACTGAACCACCGGCTGGAACCTCAGTGAGGTATAAAATTTGTTCTTCGGGTAGCGGATACACCACTTCAACCGGAATCATTTCATGATCACACCCTGACATACCCGTTTCAGACTGTGCCATACACTTTTCTGGCCCGATCAACGAATGAATCAACTAACGTATTTGCCACCTGATTGAATACCGGCCCAATCGCAAGAGCCATCAGCTTATTGGAAAACTCAAACTGCAAATCAAGTGACACCTTACAAGCCCCCGGCTTTAATGTTTCGAAACGCCAAAAACCATGCAGACGTTTGAATGGCCCATCAACCAGACTCATCTCGATGACTTCTCCGGTCTGCATCGTATTCAGCGTAGTAAACGACTTTTTCACCGCCCCCTTGCTTATCTCCACACTTGCCTGCACCGAATCATCCGTACGCTTCAATTCAGTTGCATTGCTGCACCAGGGCAAAAATTCAGGATATGCTGCAATCCCATCAACCAAAGCATACATCTGCTCAGGGGTATAAGGTACCAGCGCACTACGGCTGATTTCCGGCATTAAATCTATCCTCTTACTCTAATGACAGCCAAAATGTTTAGCTTGCCCAGCATCATGTCAACCGATTAACTGGCTTACAGTTGAAAACAGTGAGCATGCTGCTTGATACGCATGGAACATTTTTCACGAACTGTAGCGCCAGAGTTCAACCTATTCACTGGCTTACAGTTGAAAACAGTGAGCATGCTGCTTGATACGCATGGAACATTTTTCACGAACTGTAGCGCCAGAGTTCAACCTATTCACTGGCTTACAGTTGAAAACAGTGAGCATGCTGCTTATTATCTGGTGGTTTCGCGAATAGTGTAATGCATATGGCCAAGCAAAAGAAAAAAACCTCCCATGGCGGCAAGACAATCGCACTGAACAAACTCGCCCGCCACGAGTATTTTATTGACGACACTTTTGAAGCGGGTCTGGTGTTACAGGGCTGGGAAGTAAAAAGCATCCGTGAAGGGCGTGTCCAGCTGCGCGATAGCTTTGTCTTTTTCAAAAACGGGGAAGCCTGGCTATATAATGCTGTCATTACACCATTATTATCCGCCTCCACCCACGTTGTTGCAGAGGCTACCCGCAGTCGTAAATTATTATTACACGCCCATCAGATTATCCGTTTGCAATCAGCGATTGACCGCAAAGGCTTTACCGTAGTCCCAACAGCAATGTACTGGAAAAATAACCGCGTCAAACTTGAAGTCGGTTTAGGCAAAGGTAAACAAAAACACGATAAACGTGCTACTGAAAAAGAACGCGACTGGAACCGTGAAAAATCACGCATGATGAAGAAGTGATGGGCGCTTTAGATAACCTATGCATCGTCATGATTCAGACCTCGCACCCCGGCAATATCGGCTCGGCGGCTCGGGCAATGAAAACCATGGGCGTCAAAGACCTGCGCCTTGTTAAGCCCAACAGATTCAACTCACCGGAAACCAGTGCATTGGCCTCTGGTGCTGATGATATTCTGGAACAGGCACAACACTTTGAAACCTTTAGCGCCGCAATCCATGATTGTCAGACGGTTATCGGCACCAGCGCCCGTTCAGAACGCACGCTGAGTTGGCCTCAGCTCAACGCACGGGAATGCGGTGAGTTTGCTGCCCAACACCTGCCACAACAAAAAATTGCGATAGTCTTTGGTCGTGAACGTTCTGGCCTGAGTAATGAAGAATTAGAACACTGTCATTACCTCGCACACATTCCAATGGCAAAAGCATTTTTCTCACTCAATATTGCCGCCGCTGTGCAACTATTTTGTTATGAGTGCATGATGGCGACTCAGGAACTCCCTAAAGAAAGTCATAAGGAAATCAATGCAGAGGAAATACCGGCAACATCCGAAGCAATGGAAGGTTTTTACCAGCATCTGGAAACGACATTGACCGAAGTCCGCTATCTTGATCCTGAAAATCCACGCTTGTTGATGCGGCGAATGCGACGCTTATTTAGCCGCAACACCCCGACACAAAATGAGGTTGGCATGCTACGCGGCATGCTTTCCGCCTTTCAGGGCAGAAAATTTCAACGTCGGTCGTCATAAACACTTGCAAACTACAAAAAGCGCGCTAAAATACGCCTCTCTTCGCCGCAATAGCTCAGTTGGTAGAGCAACTGACTTGTAATCAGTAGGTCCCGAGTTCGACTCTTGGTTGCGGCACCAAATTCAAGGGGTTGT
>JBMZDK010000153.1:0-9890 GCA_049614265.1 Thiolinea sp. | reverse complement strand
TATCCGTTGTTATAGTCAATAGTCGGAAAGCTTGCCTCATACATGTAAGGGTGTATGAGGCTTTTTGCTGTGTGTGCATTTTATGCAAATACCGTTTATACCTGTAAAATGACAATTAGTCGGGCTTATCAGGGAAATTTATCGATCAGCAAAGAATTTAGTTATAATGATGCCTTATATTGATACCAATAATAAATAAAAGTCATTAAATACTATGAAAACCAGTTCCTTACGTCGTCAGTCTGGCCTTAACCTGATCGAAATTCTGGTGGCAGCACTGATTTTATCGGTTGGGCTTTTAAGTATGGCTGGTCTGCAGGTCGCCAGTCTCCGGTCTGTGCAAAATGCTACCCAAAAGCAACAGGCAGCATTTATGGTGCATGAGCTGCTTGAGCGTATGCGCAGTAATCGCGATGCTGCGTTAGCCGGTGATTACCTTGCCAGTGTGTCCTGTGCTTCCGGTTCCCCACCGCAGAATTGCTCAGATGGCACAGCCTGTTCACCGGCTCAAATGGCTACTTATGATTTGTATACGGTTCAGTGTGGTGACGTGAATGCAGCAGCGACCCGTTCTGGTATGACGGATCAGTTATTAAATGGTCAGCTCACAGTGACGTGTCCCGGTGGTGGTTGCGACAGTGGTCTCACGGTCAGAATGGATTGGGCGGAGCTGTTGGTGAGTGAAGATGCTGAGGCAGTGTCAAATGGTGATAATACACAAAGTTTTACCTTATCTGTAGATGCTGTGATTTGAGGTGATAATGAATAATAAACAACGCCTGCAAAGCTATTGCGCGAATCGTGGTTTCACACTGGTTGAATTGATGCTGGCTATGGCGCTGGGTATCTTTTTGATTGCCGGAGTGAGTACCGTCTATATTTCCAGTAAGCAGACCTACAAGGTACGCGATCAAACCTCGGAACTGGATGAAAATGCCCGTGTTGCCCTGCGGGCGCTTAAGCATCATATTGAACATGCCGGATATGCTTCGACCACCGGTATGCTAGTACCAAACTATGTTATTCCGGGAGGAACAGTAATAGCCTCCTCGAATTGTGCAGATGGTACGCCCAATATCGTTAATACAGCAGTTATTAATACCACCGTTGACCGTGATGCCAGTGCCGGAGGTGATACGATTGGTGTGATATACATGGCAGACCGGCAATTGAATGCCGACTGTTCGGGAACCACCATGGTGCCGACCCGAGAGCAATGTTTGCCACCGGCATCAGCCAACCGAACAGCCAGTTTTGTCTATAACTCTTTTTCTGTCGGCAGTACACGTACCAACTCGATGGGAGATGACGTTCCCGCTTTACGTTGTGGTGGTTCGCTTAATAATAATCTCCAGCCATGGGCTGAAGGTATTGAAAATATCCAGTTCCAATACGGTATTGACAATAATGGTGATGGTGCCGTTGATAACTACTGGAGTGCTGATGCGGTCGATGCCGGTGGCGTTTGGGAAAATATTATCACGGTTCGTGTTGGCCTGCTGGTCAGGTCAATCGATCCGGTATTTGAGCAGGCCGTGGCAGAAAGCTATCAGGTGCTCGACCAGGTGATTGGTACGACAGACCGTTATCGCCGTAATGTCTATACAACAACAATAAGACTGAAAAATGTTGCACGTCGGATATAAGCACTGACACATTGAGTGGAATTTAGTCAAAGTGCCGTATGCAGCATCAATGTCGGAGTAATACTATGAAAACTGACTATCGCTATAAGTCTCATTTAGTCCGCCACCAACAAGGGTCAGTCCTGTTATGGGGGCTGGTAATTCTGCTGACGCTGACTGTTGTTGGTGTTGCCGCTGCCCGGATGGGTATTACCGATACACGCATAGCCAGTAACCAAATGTTTGGCATGATGACGTATCAGGGCGCAGAATCAGCTCTGGAGCGTGTTACCAGCTTGTTTAACATTGATCAGACCGTGGCAGCTCCTGACAATACCCAGTCATGGAATTTTACTGATCCGGTTAATAATAATTCCGGCACCTTGAATTCAACCGGTACGATTAGCATGGGCGAGCCGATGATGTGCACAGCGCAAAACGGTTATGCAATGACTGTAGAAATGAATCCTGATTTAGGGGGGATTTCGTGTCGCTTATTTCGGGTTGACTCGCGTGCAAATCTGGCGGGTACTGGTGCATTAAGCCAGCATGCGCAGGGAATCATGAAATATGTACCTGCGGATGGTAATGCTGTGCAGTAGCTGATGAAATCGATGGTCTCATCGGCCTCGTGAAAATTTTTGCGTACGTATTTACCTGATAATAAAAAAATAATGAGGTGGAGCATGAAAAAGAATAAGAATCAGGCTGGTTTTACATTAATAGAAATCATGATGGTGGTGGCCATTATCGGAATTATTGGTGCTATCGCATACCCCAGTTATATTGAGCATGTACGTAAAAGCCGGCGAGCTGATGCGCAGATTAAACTTCAGGAACTCGCTCAGCTACAGGAAAGTTTTTTCTCGCGCCGCTTTACGTATGCAAGCAACTTATCAGGTTTATTGGGCGGTACTGCTGATACCATCGACAGCGATGAGGCTTTTTATTCAGTCAGTATCAGTGCAGCTACCGGAACAGGTGGGGCTGCCTGTGCGGGAACCCGTGCCAGTCCATGTACAACATATACTCTGCAGGCTGTACCACAGACCGGTACAACTCAGATGAAAGACACGAACTGTTCGCGTTATACACTGGATAATATGGGGCGCAAGGCAGCAAGTGGCCCAACAACTGCAACCGACACCACGGCCCGGTGTTGGTAATACATCTGGCCGGTTTATCTCACAATAAGAAGAACAGGTAACATCCATGAGTAGATTACAGCCGCTTTCAAAATGGGCGCAGCGTTTATTGGTGAGCTTCTTACCAATATTAATACCACTGTCTGTAATCGCTGATGAAACCGAGATTTTTTATCAGAATGATGCCAGCCTGGTTGATGCGAATGTAATGTTTCTGTTAGATGCTTCCGGCAGTATGCAGGAAGAAGTGCCGGGTAGTGGTGGGAAAACCCGGATGCAGGTCATGCAGGAAGCGTTCCGAACGGTACTCAATGAAGCTCCTGACAATCTGAATGTTGGTCTGGCGGGTTATGCAAATGCAGATTTTATTAACAGTTATCAGTGGGATTCAATCCGGGGGGTGAGTTTTCCCTCTTCTCCTATAGATGGTGATGCATCGTTAATTTTGGGCAGTAGTGCAGCGACTGATAATTTGCCGGATGCCAATGCAGGTCTGCCGGTGCGGACATTTCTGGCTAATGTGGTGGATAGCTGGAAAGCGGGCGGTTACACCCCGATTGTTGATTCATTGTATGAGGTTGCGAAGTATTACCGCGGTGAAAGCGTTGTCTGGGGCAAACATCCGCCTCAGTATAATTGGGCGGCGCACCCTGCAACATATACCGGTGATATGACATGTGAAAATCCTCAGCAGCAGCAATGTCGTCTGGAGTGGGATGAATGTAATGGCAGTCAAACAGCGTGTGTGCCGCAGCCGGTGAATACTTGTTGTAACTGGGTTGAGGATAATACCGGTGGCTTTTGTGTTAATGGGGATTACAGCTGTTCAGTGGATGTGAATCATTGTCAGCATACGGTTTGCGGTTCTGTATCCGGAACAGCAACGTATAAGTCGCCAATTGAATATAGCTGCCAGTCTAACTTTCTGGTACTGATGTCTGATGGTAAGCCTGAATACCCTTACTTCACTAATGTGACTGCTGATGGTACCGGGCAGTATGCAAAATCAGCATATCCGGATCATGTGCACGATAGTGCATTGGTTCCTGAACTCACTCCTTCATTAGGTAGTACAGAGATCAGCGAGGCCATTCCGGCTATGATTGGAACATCCTGCGCTGATCAACCGTTGGGTTATGCTAGTGGTACCTGTGGTGCAGAGTTGACGAATTATCTTGCCAGCGAAGACCAAAATCCGGCATTGGCTGGCAAACAAACAGTTGAAACCTATACGGTGGCGTTTGGCCTGGGGGATGAGCCTACCGGCTCTGCTTATCTGGCTTCGCTGGCAACCGCTAAAGATGGAGCCTATACAGCAGACAATGCAATACAGCTGGCGGAGGCGTTTAAAGAGGTTTTTGGTGACATAAAGAAAAAGTCGTATTCATTTTCTTCTCCCAGCTTCTCGGTTAATGAAGACAGTGTATTGTCACATGGTAACAGTGTTTTTGTGCCGGTTTTTGATAGCAAGCGGACGCCGTTATGGTCGGGCAATCTGCGCAAGTTTTCTTTGAATCAGTCGGGAAGTATCGTCGGTGCAGGTGGTACTTCTGTATTAACTGCCAACGGTGATTTCACCGCGAATGCACAGGATTTATGGTCTGTGTCACCCCATGGCAGCGATGTGAAGGTGGGGGGGGCTGCCAGCAAGATTCCACTTCCGGCATTACGTAAACTGAAAACCGATGCGGGCAGTAATACACTGGTTGATATCCGTCATTCTGAAACAGCAATCACCCATGAAATGTTATCTGCAACAACGCGCCGGACGCAATATTCCCTGATTGATAATTTCAATAACTTTACCGGTGCTCCCGGTGCCGATGGCTGGAGCAATAATGGCTACTATTATGATTGTGATAATAACCGCCATGATCTTTCCGGCGGCGGCACACCACCAGTCAATATTATTGATGTTACAACTTGTCCTGACCCTGTTAGTGATGCTGAACGGGAGGCGTTGCTGAACTTTGCCCGTGGCTATGATGCGAATACCACGACAATAAGTGACCCGAATACTGTCGGTCGCAGGCACATGGGCGACATGCTGAACACTAAGCCCATTGTGGTTGATTATGGTAGTAAGGCGATTGTTTTAGCGGCGACCAATGAAGGGTATTTACATGCGTTTGATGCTGACACCGGAGTAGAAGAGTGGGCATTTATGCCATCGGTATTGCTGAAGAACCAGGGTGTGTTTTTACGTGATAATGAAGAGAAACGGCATGTATATGGTTTAGATGGTTCGCTGACATATTGGCGTTATGATCAGAACGGTGACGGGAAAATACAGGCAGCAGATGGTGATAAGCGGTATTTGTTTTTTGGTATGCGTCGTGGTGGCCGTATGTATTATGCGATGGATATTACCAATCCGGGAATCCCCAGGGTTGCCTGGAAAATAGCGCCCGGATCAGTAAGTCGTCATGATAACAGCGCGATCACCAATGGTTTTGCTGATCTTGGGGAAACCTGGTCTAAACCGACTTTGTCCAGAATGCGTGTTCCGAGTGCATCATCACCTGCCGGTGAGCTGAAATATGTGTTGGTTTTTGGTGGCGGGTATGATCCGAAAAAAGATGAGCAGTCCGTCACTTCACGTGCGGTCACCAATGATTTAGGTTCTGATGTCTATATCGTTGATGCATTAAGTGGTGAACTGATCTGGTCACTGAAAGGTGCAAGTGTGCCGAAATCGGCAATGTTGAAGCATAGTGTGCCGGGCGATATCCGGGTTCTGGATATGGATAATAACGGTGAGCTGGATCGCCTGTACTTTGCTGATACCGGCGGCAATGTCTGGCGTGTTGATATGGTGGCTGATTTGCAGAATCTGGCGGGCATCAGTACGTTTAAAAATAAAGCAGTACTAACACATTTTGCCAGTCTGGGCGGTACTGGTGACGATGGTGATCACCGTAAGTTTTTCTACGAGCCGGATACGGCAATGCGGCTGGATAACGGCAAACCGGTGATGACAATATCTTTGGGTAGTGGTTACCGTACTCATCCACTGGACCTTGGTGATAATGATCAGTTTTATGTTCTGGTTGATGATAAATATGTTTTCGATACTCCTCCGGGTAACTTTGAGACCATTGAGAATAAACCGGAGCACTTAGAAGATATCAACAGTTTGCGCAATAGTGGTCTGTCTATTCTGAAAACCGGAAAACGTGGCTGGTATTTACCGTTGTCACATCGGGGAGAAAAGGTTTTAGCACCTTCAATTACCTTTCTGGATAAAGTGCTTTTCACGACCTTTGCACAGGCTAAAGCTGATGGATCTGACAGTATTGCCGGTCCATGTCAGCCGCTTGAGACAACTGCCCGTGCGTACGTTCTGGATTTGCTGACCAGTAAACCGGTAGCCAATCTTGATCGCAAGCCACCTGCAGATCCTGCTGCAAAGATTGATACGACGCATGATGATTTCGTGGTGGCCGGGTTTGGCGAAATTCTTGATGCTCCACAGCTGATTTTCAGTAAATTAACGGCATCTGGTGGTGGTAGTTGTAAGCAGAATGATTGTCAACAAAGTGTCAGCGTCAGAATTGGTAAACTCGAATTGCCGGTGCTTGATCTGGGGAATACGAAAAATGGTTCCTCCGCAGATTACAAAGAGTCGGTTGATCTGACGACATTATTGCCTCAGTTATACTGGCGGGATCAGGAAGTGACGGAACAAAAAGTACTGACAGGTACCGCAAAGTAAATCGCTGACGTTCTGTGTGGGGCTTTTAGGGAATGGAAGCGGGCGAGTGGCCGAAAGAAACCCGATCATTACCTGTTAAGTCTTTCAAACAGGTAATGTGACTAAATCCCTCTTGTTCCAGTAAGCATCTGATGGTGCTGGCCTGGCCATAGCCATGTTCCAGCATAAAGGCTCCCTGTGGGCGCAGAAACTGTTGGGAGCAGCTGATCAAATGGCGAATATCATCAAGGCCGTCATGGCCTGAAGTCAGTGCAGTTAATGGCTCAAACTGCACATCACCCCGGGTCAGATGTGGGTCATATTCTGCAATATAAGGTGGGTTCGATAAGATCAAATCAAAGGATTTATCAGGTACAGCGCTAAACCAGTCAGATTCAATAAACTGTATGTTGTGTTGATGATGCTGGAGGGCATTCTCCTGAGCGACTTTTAATGCCGCTGTAGATTTATCAGTAGCGATAATGTGTGCAGTGGGAAATTCACTGGCCAGTGCGATTGCAATTGCACCGCTACCGGTACCCAAATCTAAAATACTTAATGCCTGATCAGGCTGGAATTGTTGCAGAGCGGCTTCAACCAACAGTTCTGTGTCCGGTCTTGGAATCAGGGTGTCAGGAGTAACCTTGAGCATCAGCCCCCAAAATTCCCGCTGGTTGGTCAGGTAGGCAATAGGTTGCCCGCTAAGGCGCTGTGTGATTAGGGTGTTAAATTCAGCGAGCTGTTCTTCCGCAGGTCTATGTTCCGGCCAGGTATATAAAAAGCTGCGTGGTTTGTTCAGGCAGTGTGCGAGCAGGATTTCCACATCAAGGCGCGGGCTGTCAGAAATGGTTTCCAGGCGCTGTGAATATTCTCTGAGCAGCTCAGTAACTCGTGCCATTAGGTGTCCGGTTATTCTTCCGCAAGCGCGGTTAGCTGGTCAGCCTGGTATTCATTAATCAGTGGCTCAATTACCTGATCCAGGTTGCCGGCAGTAATATCATCCAGCTTATACAATGTGAGATTTATCCGGTGGTCAGTGACCCGGCCTTGTGGGAAGTTATAGGTGCGAATACGCTCTGAGCGATCGCCGGAACCCACCAGATTACGTCGGGTTTCCGCCTGTTCAGTTGCCTGTTGCTGGCGTTCTCTTTCCAGTAATTTTGCCTGTAACAAGGACATGGCCCGGGCACGGTTTTTATGTTGTGAACGCTCATCCTGACATTCGACCACGATACCTGTCGGAAGATGGGTCAGACGGATTGCCGAATCAGTTTTATTAACGTGTTGCCCACCGGCACCGGATGCCCGATAGGTATCAACCCGCAGGTCACCAGAGTTAATTTCTTCCGCTTCGACTTCATCCACTTCCGGCATGATAGCAACCGTTGCGGCTGAAGTGTGAATACGCCCCTGGGACTCGGTTTCCGGTACGCGCTGTACACGGTGTGCACCAGACTCAAACTTTAGTTTTGAGTAGACGTTATTGCCCATAATCCGGGCAATGATTTCACGGTAGCCGCCGTGCTCACCTTCATTCTGACTGATAATTTCGATTTGCCAGCGTAATTGTTCGGCATAACGTGAATACATGCGAAACAGGTCGCCTGCGAAAATAGCGGCTTCATCGCCACCGGTGCCAGCACGAATTTCCAGAAAGATATTGCTGTCGTCGTGCGGATCTTTAGGAAGCAGTGCTTTTTGTAATGTTAATTCCTGATCTGCCAGTTTTTCTTTAGCAAGCTGTAGCTCTTCTTCTGCCATTTCCTTCATTTCAGGGTCAGACAGCATTTCTTCGGCAGTTTCTTTATCTTCCAGCGTTTGCTGATAGTCGCGAAAGCTGAGAGCAACGGGTTCCAGCTGACTGTATTCGATGGACAGTTTGCGAAACTGCTCCTGGTCAGCGATAACCTCGCTTTCTCCCAGTAACTGCGCAATTTCATCATAACGTTCGTTCAGGTTTTCCAGTTTGGCGAGAATAGAGGCTTTCATGATTTATTATTTTCCAGATCAAAGAGGGTCAGTGCATGTTGTAATAATGCACTGTCTCCGGCTTTGGCAGCCTGATTAAGCGCCTGCGTTGGCGCATGGGAGAGTTTATTAGTCAGCGTATGTGCAAGAAAGTCTAATGCCTCTTCCGCCGTTTTATTTTGCAGGATTTTTTGTGCCCGTTGCAGTACATCATCGCGGATGGCCGCATTTTGTTCACGATAACGCCGGATAATCAGTTGCTGGCTTTGCGCGCGTAGCCAGCCCATGAAGTGATGGACCTCGTCCTGCACCATTGTTTCCGCCTGTTCGGCGGCCAGGCGGCGGGATTCAAGGTTTTCTTCAATGACAGACTGCAGGTCATCAACAGTATATAAATAAATATCGTCGAGTTGGCCTACCTCAGGTTCGATATCACGGGGTACTGCGATATCAACCATAAAGACCGGTCGGTGTTTGCGAATTTTTAGCGCCCGTTCCACCATACCTTTGCCGATAATAGGCAAGGGGGCTGCGGTCGAAGAAATCACGATGTCTGCTTTGGGCAGGTACTCGGAGATAGCGGGCAGACCGATGCCAGTGCCATGATAGGTTTGCGCCACCTGGATTGCTTTTTCAACATTGCGGTTAGCGACGATAATATTACCAATGCCTTGTGCAGCTAAATGGCGGCCAACCAGTTCGATTGTTTCCCCGGCACCTACCAGCAGCGCAGTTTGTTCTTTGAGCTGGCTGAATATTTGTTTTGCAAGGCTAACGGCGGCAAAAGCAACAGAAACCGGATTCGAGCCAATATCGGTTTGAGTCCGGACTTTCTTGGCGGTGGAGAAAGCGTGTTGCATTAAGCGGTTGAGGCGATTGCCAGCCGTTTTAGCGCTACTGGCATATTGCAGGGCATCTTTTAACTGGCCAAGAATTTGTGGCTCACCCAATACCAGTGAGTCCAGACCACAGGCAACGCGCAAAGCATGTTGAACTGCCTGTTCCTGGTGATGGATAAACAGATAAGGTTCCAGTTGTTCAGCGCTTAGCTGGTGAAAACCGGCCAGCCAACGTATCATCTGCTGCGTGATCTGTTCTGGCGTTAACTGATTATTTTGGGATGAGGCGTATAATTCCGTGCGGTTACAGGTAGAAAGAATGAGGTTCTCATCCATGACAGTATTTGCCGACTGCAATGCCTGAGGCATGCTTTCCGGGGCAAAGGCGACTTTTTCACGGATAGATACCGGTGCAGTCTTGTGATTGACACCTACAACAATTATTGACATTCAAAAAGCGTTAACCGCGCATACAATAAATTTTCAGAAGCGCGGATTTTCTGATACGTTATACATGATTACAAGGTAAATTAATGAATAAACAGCATGTCAAGGCTCTCAGTTACTGTCACCCAGAGTGAAAAGTTGTATTAATGGGCTGCTGAGTAAAGCTATTTGT
>JBMZDK010000152.1:0-9939 GCA_049614265.1 Thiolinea sp. | reverse complement strand
CCTGTTCACACAATAGCGGTTGAGCATTCAAACTTGGCCACGCCCTGCAAAAAACACAGGGCGGAAACCAACCAGAATTACCCCTGCCGCCCTGACAAAGCCCCTTTAACCTGCTCCCGTAAATCCCGAATCGATGCCTCAGTCGTTTCCCAGTCAATACAGGCATCCGTAATCGACACCCCGTATTCCAAATCCGCCGGATTCTCAGTCATTTTCTGATTCCCCGCACCAATATTACTCTCAATCATTAACCCGATAATCGACTGATTACCATCAGCAATTTGCTGCCCCGCACATTCCATCACATCACGCTGCCGGTTGTGGTCTTTATTTGAATTCGCATGGCTACAATCAATCATGATATTTGGCGTCTGGCCAGCTGCGCTCAACGCTGCTTCACATTCGGCAACACTTTGCGCATCGTAGTTAGTGCCTTTGCTGCCGCCACGCAAAACGATGTGGGCGTGCTTATTGCCACGGGTGCGGATAATAGAGACCTCACCTTCATGGTTTATCCCCAGAAAACGGTGCGGCTCAGATACAGATTTCAGAGCATTCAGCGCCACACCCAAACCACCATCGGTACCATTCTTAAATCCAACAGCTGAAGACAGCCCAGAAGCCATTTCACGGTGGGTTTGGGATTCGGTGGTGCGTGCGCCAATCGCGCTCCAGCTAATCAAGTCCTGCATGTATTGTGGCGACACCGGGTCAAGCGCTTCGGTAGAGGTCGGAATATCCATCTCCGCCAACGTAGTCAGTAATTCGCGCCCGATATGCAACCCCTCAGTAATATTAAAAGAATTGTTCAGATGCGGATCGTTAATCAGCCCTTTCCAACCGACTGTTGTTCGCGGTTTTTCAAAGTAAACCCGCATTACCAAAAACAAGGTATCGTCAACCTCGGCTGCCAGTTTCTTCAGACGCTCCGCGTAATCCAGCGCCGCTTTAGTATCATGAATCGAACACGGCCCCACCACCAGAAACAGGCGTGGGTCAGTGCGGTTGAGAATGTTTTTAATCGTGCGCCGCCCTTCCCTTACTGTCGTCATCGCACGCTCGGATACCGGCAATTTGGTTTTTAGTTGCGCTGGTGTCATTAAGGTCTCTGCACTTAACACATTGATATCTTCCAGATTCATCCCGTTACTCATGTTGCTGTCCTCATTTCCTCTAAGCCAAAAAAAACCCCGCTAAGCGTACTGCCTAACGGGGTTTTTCCTCTGGTAGGCAGCGAAACCGCCTACAGGAATGCACAGCGGTTTATTCGTCGTAAACAAAATAAACCAGCCAAGAGAAATCCGTCCCATTCAGGGCAGATTCTCCGGCTGGTTTCATAAATCGCTGTGTTTCAAATCTGTTCATGCCCTTCATAATATCGATTAGCTACTGACTTGCAAGCAAAATTTTTATATTGTCAGCTTTAACACCAGAAATCGCATAAACTATAAGCAGCACAGCAAAATTCAACACATGATGAGGAGACGATGCTATGAGTGATGAAGCCACACAATCTACGACTGGGGCCGGCAACAACACCGCCACCATTATGCCTGACGGGCCACTTAAACTAAGCGGTGACATACAATTGGACGACGAACGCCATGCCAGCATGGCCTTGTGCCGCTGTGGTTATAGTCAAAACAAGCCCTTTTGTGATGGAAGTCATCGCCAGCATTCCTTCGATGACAATGCGTTAGCTGAGACAGAAGAACTTACAGGAGAAGCGGGAGATGGTACGGTGACCTTAAAACCAGTAGCCAATGGCCCGGTCATATTCTCTGGCGAATTAACGGTACAAACAGCTGATGGTGAAATATTGTGTCATCGCAGCCGAGGTGGCTTATGTCGCTGTGGTGCCAGTAAGAAAAAACCGTTTTGTGACGGCTCACACAAGGATATCGGCTTCGAAGCCTGAATACCGTAGTTTGTGGCAAACCATATCCGTATATCGTAATACTCAGGATAAAAAAGGTGAAAGTTGCCTGAAAGCACGCTCCAGCACATCAGCAGGCTGAGCGTAACAAAGGCGTAAATAGCCTTCACCTTCTTTACCAAAAGCAATGCCCGGCGCAAGTCCGACTTTGGTTTCCTGCATAATGGTTTTTGCGGCAGTCATGCTGTCGCTCAGGCCAGCAACCCGGAAGAAGCTATAAAACGCCCCATCCGGCTCAATGAACTCAACACGTGAAAAACGGCCTAACTCCTGCGCTGTAATCTCATAGCCGGTTTTTATTTTAGACTGCAGATCAGCAACCTCTTCTTCACCTTCCTGTAATGCCACTATACCCGCATCCTGCACAAAGCCCGGTGTACAGGAAGTATTGAACTCCGTTAACTGGCCGAGTTTTGCTTCACACTCAGCTGGCGCTGTAATCCAGCCTAAACGCCAACCGGTCATCGACCAGCATTTGGAGAAAGAATTGACTGAAATTACTTTGTCATCAGGCTTAGCCAACGTCAAAAATGATGGCGCATGCTTTCCATGCCGATATAGTCGGGTATAAACATCATCTGCCACAATCCAGATGTTATGCTCCCGGCAATGATCCAACAGCTGTTGCTGTTCCGGTGCAGACATTGTCCACCCCGTAGGATTATTCGGTGAATTAATCACCACAGCTTGTGTATCCGGAGTTAAGACCGCCAATAATGCCTGCAGATCCAACTGCCAGCGTCCGTTGTGTACTCCCAGCGACAATGATTCAACGTCTGCACCAGTCGCCCGGAAACAGCCCGTAATATTCGGCCAACCCGGCTCGAGAACAACAACCTTGTCACCGGGACTCACCAATAACTCTGCAGTTAGCATCAACCCCTGCATCCCTGAAGGCGTGACCGTGATTTGCTCTGGTGTCAGTTGAGAATCCAGCAAATTATTACTATAACTGCAAATTGCCTGGCGTAATTTCACTGACCCATTATTAGGCTGATACTGATGATTCCCTGCCCTTAATGAAGCAACTGCCGCCTCAACAATACGAGTATTCGTTGGCCAGGAACCTTCTCCAAACCATAGCGGCAGCACATCACCCTGCTTCATTCCCAGCTCAGCAATCTCCCGAATCCCGGAAGCCTCAAGCAACTGTGCACGGGAAGCGAGGGAACTGACAATGTCCATTAAACCGTTACCTTTGTGTATATCTGCAGCTTAATAAAACCCTACCCCTGCACAACAAGCTGCCGCTGAACACCCAGCCCGGCAACACTTAATTCCATCACATCACCGGCATTCAGATAAAACGGTTCAGGCTTTTGCCCCAGCCCAACACCCGGTGGCGTACCGGTAGAAATCACATCACCGGCCTGCAGGCTCATAAACTGTGACAGATAAGAAACGATATGCGCAACCCCATATACCATGGTCGCAGTCGAACCATCCTGCATGCGTTTACCATTAACCTCCAGGTACATCGTCAGACCCTGTGGATCAGGCACTTCATCACGCGTCACCAACCAAGGGCCAATTGGGCCAAAAGTGTCTGCTGATTTCCCCTTAATCCACTGACCACTGCGCTTAGCCTGGAAATCACGCTCAGAAATATCATTGATCACGCAATAGCCGGCAACATAATCCAGCGCTTCTGCTTCAGTGACATATTTTGCCTCTTTACCGATCACCACGCCCAGCTCAACTTCCCAATCCGTTGCTGTCGAGCCACGGGGGATTTCCACATTATCGTTCGGGCCGCAAATTGATGAAGTGGCTTTACCAAAAATCACCGGCTCAGGCGGCACATCAAGTCCGGCTTCAGCAGCATGATCGGAATAATTCAGGCCGATACAAATAAACTTACCGACCTGACCAACACACGGGCCATAACGCTCCACTTCAACTAATGGCAACACGTTCAGGTCAAGAGCCGCAATTTTTGCCAGTTCAGTATCGCTCAGATTTGCACCGGCGATATCACTCACCACAGCAGACAAATCCCGTACATTACCGTCCGCATCAACAATACCCGGCTTTTCCTGCCCTTTCAGGCCATATCTTAGTAATTTCATATCGCTTTATTCCTCTGACCCTAAATAGCCCAGCCACCATCAATAATATGTGCCTGACCTGTCGTAAATGCGCTGGCATCACTGGCCAGATACAACGCTAGTGTCGCAATCTCTTCTGCCTCACCAACCCGCCCCATAGGCTGACGGGCAATAAATTCTTTCATTGCAGCCTCATAATCGCCGGTGGCGCGCAAACGATCATGCAAAGAAGGACTGTCCACCGTACCCGGGCAAATCGCATTGCAACGAATGCCCTGCGTTACAAAATCGGCCGCCACAGATTTCGTTAAACCAATCACCGCAGCCTTCGATGTACAGTAAACAAAACGGTTCGGCACCCCTTTTAGTGACGAGGCGACGGATGACATATTAATAATCGAACCGCCCCCCTGTTCCAGCATTCCCGGCAATACCGCCTTGCACAAACGATACATCGCTTTCACATTGAGACTGAATCCAAAATCCCACTCTTCCTCAGTACTATCCAGAATTGAGCCTGCATGGACAAAACCCGCGCAGTTAAACAGTACATTCGGACTGCCAATCTTCTGCAACACTTCATCGACACCCGACTGATCAGTAACATCCATGTAATGTGTCGTAATGCCTGCAACCTGATCCAGCTCAGCCAGTGTTTCACGGTTAATATCAGTAGCAACAACCTGAGCGCCTGCTGCCGCAAACATTTTAGCGGTCGCGTGACCAATACCCTGCCCTGCTGCAGTTACCAGTGCCGTTTTCCCGGCCAGACTCAAATCTGTCATCACTCTCTCCCTATCGCTCTTTGTCATCACTTACTTAGAATTTAGAAAAATCTGCAGCACGCCGTTCCATAAAGGCGCTCATCGCCTCTTTAGCTTCCGGCCCGCTCAACATAGCAGAGAATTGTTTAAATTCCACTTCAAACGCTGCAGCAATACCTGCTTGCTGATTGCGTTTAAGTAATGCTTTTGTCGTACGAATTGAATTGGGCGGCATAGCAGCCAGTCTTGCAGCCAGCTCAGCAGCAACAGCCTGATAATCACTGGCGGTGGCGATCCGGTTAACCAAACCAAACTCCCGTGCTTCGTGTGCATCAAAACTATCCCCCAGCATCAACAACTCAGCCGCCCGCTGATAGCCTGCTAACATGGGTAATAAATAGCTGGATGCTCCCTCGGGGCAAACGCCCAGTTTCGCGAAAGGCAGGGAAAATTTCGTGGTATCTGCAGCAACCACCATATCGCAGTGCATCAGCATCGTTGTACCAACACCAACCGCGGCACCATTGACTGCGGCTACAATTGGCTTATTGAACTGTGAAAGATTAGTCAGGAAGCGCACTACCGGTGAATCGGCATCAGTAGACGGATTTTTGAGGAAATCAGCCAGATCATTACCCGCTGTAAAACAATCTTCCGTCCCTGTCAGCACCACTACCCGAACCGCAGCATCGTCGCCGGCGCGTAACAACGCATCGGCAACCTGAGAATACATTTCCTGCGTCAGCGCATTTTTTTTATCAGGCCGGTTCCAGGCGATAGTCATCACCCGGTTGTCTTCACTGATTAGGACATGAGAATCATTTGCCACCGTACCACACTCCCGTGAGAAGAATAATACGGCTTATTTTCACACAAACAGATCGTTAAGGTAAGCACTGCCTGCAGCAGAGTCGATAGTGCCAAAATTACTCAGATTTGGAAAAATGACCGGCATTAAGTCATTATCCACGCCAAACCAGCGGCATAATGTAGCATTCAGCTGATCCTGAGCTATGGTAGGAATAATCCGGCCTTTGGCACTGTAATCATCTGCACCATCCAGGCTAATATCAGGTAACGTTCCGATCATCTGACCTCCGCGCAGATTACCTGCCAGTTTATCCCCGTCACCACCAATCACCAGGTGATGTGCACCCCAGGCATGGTCAGTACCATCACCGTTATTACTCATGGTACGGCCAAAATCAGACATAGTAAAAGTCGTGACTTTATTGGCATGACCCCGCTCTTCCAAAGCAGCCTGAAACTTACCCAGCGCCAGGCTCAATTCACGTAATAACAGAGGGTGTTTGGAAATCTGTGCACTATGCGTATCAAAGCCACCCAGTTTCACCATAAAAATCTGACGGTTGTGCGCGCTACCACCAAACGCATTCTTAGCTCCGATATCAATCATCCTGGCAACCGATTCCATTTCCCTGATCAGGCCGCCGCCAATATCATTGCCAAACCCCAACTGATCAGCTGTTGGCACTGAAAACAAATCATTGCCATAACTATCTTTACTGCTGTAAGTAATAGTATGAGCACCCAGCGCATCGGTGAGCAAATCAAACACATCCAGTGACTTCCGGGCTGCTGCACCATAAAAAGCCCGGAAAGGGTCGGAAGTTTGAAAAGTGTTAGTATTATTAAAGTTAAGGTTACCGGTCGAAGAGGCATTTTCCAGTCCGGCTAAAGCTCTGAACAGTGCCCGCCGATCTGTCTCTGTGTTATTTTTATCCTTCTCCATGTCATTGTAGACTGGCGTCGCGCCCGCCTTAATCGCCAGTGGAACCGAGGTTTTACCAATCAACATCCGGTCACTACCAGCATAGGAAATATTCAGCCCCAAAGGTGAGCTGCCGTTAACATCACTCCAGTTATCAGCAATGCGCCCGGCCCAACCGACATCATTCAGATTGTTACCCTGACCGGTTTGTAAAGCACGCTGCTGATGATTATGCGCAAACAAAAATAAAGGCAAGTCTTTTCCATCTCTTACACTGGCACGATCCACTGACTTCACCAGATTACCGATATTTGAAATAACAGAAGCCTTATCTTTATTAACCAGTTCTGCCAACTCGGGCATCACCGCATTAATGCCCAAGTCAATGCCTTTTCCCTGCAGCGAATACATACCCTGCCGATAAGCTTTTTCTTCTGTATTGTCAACGTGATAGGCATTAAGACTACGATAATCCAGTTCGGTATCAGCTACCGCAAGGCTGCCTCGAATTGACTGGTACTGCGCATAGCCCTTCACGCTGTCATCACCATTCGGAATAACCATATTAAAACTGTCATTCCCGCCATACAGGAAAATACATACCAGGGCTTTATAGTCAGAAAATGCCGGGGTAGCCGCTGTAGCTTCACGCATCAAAGCAAGCTGTCCCACAGGCCCCAGAGCACCGACCGCACCAGCACCCAGTAATGAACGGATAAAATCGCGACGCTTAAGCATATTATTCGTAATCATGAGAGCACCTTTATTTCTGAACCATATAGAGGCCGGAAGCAGCAATCATTCGTACTGCATTCTGAACAATGTTAAGAACTTCTTTAAAATTATCCTGATTTTTCACTCCACTCGCATTTAGCAGGTATTCTTTCAACGCAGCTTTGTATTCGGCAGTCATCGTCTCACCTAAGAACAGCTGGTCAAGATGTACTAACAGAGCATCCACTGCTTTTTCACGAAAAGGCAGGTTATCAGTGTCTGTATTCTCAATATTGTCATAATCATCACCTAATGCCTGTTTCATCACTGCCAGTTCTTTATCAAAGCTAATCAGCATCAAAGGGTCATTGGAAAATGATTTAGTTCCGGCAAGCAATTCCGGTGTACTGCTATCTTCAATGACAATTTTATTTTTCTCATAAGTATTGATCTGCGTTACCAACTTATTGTTATATTCAAGGAATATCTGATCAGTTTGAATCTGAAACTCGGGACCAACCAGCCCCGAAGCAGAGAAAGCAACATCGCTGGGCACATAGTCCGGACTATAGAAGTTAAAGACCGAGGGTGAGCGCATTGGCCCCTGGCCAAAATACTTTTCAGGTGCCTTAAACCAGTAAACCCCTGACACCAGAGTACTTCCATCCTTACTCTTCCAGCCATTCAGTGGTATAGCATCAGTGGCACGTAATAACTGTGTCCAGGCCAGTAGCGGCTCCTTAAACTTCCCAAGACTATCTGTTGTTGCCCCCGCATCATTACGCGCTTCATCATCCGCCAAAATAGCATGCACCACAGCTTTAAGGTTCCCCCGGACACCATTTCCATCATTATTGAAAATACCGGCCACCCGGTTAATATAAGCCGCTGACGGATTAGAAGTAACCAGGCGCATAATCAGGTGTCTGCTGACGTAAGGCCCAACATTTGGATGATTGAACAACACATCCAGTGCAGCATCCATGCCACTGTTATCTGAACCGGAACTCAGGTTAACCGATTGGCCAAGCAATGTTATCGTACCCTGCTCATGCTCAGACTCAGTAAATTCCATAGGCTTGGTATAATCCCCATGTGTATTACTATTCTTACCGTAAGCCGGATTATCCACTAAGTCCCAGCCGGTCATGACCTTCGCCAGCTCTTCAATATCTGCCTGGGTATAACTGGGCACCAACTCAGCCTTCACATCTTCCAGAGTGGTCGGATCACCATCATAATCCGGCGTTCCATTATTGTTCAGCTGATACAAACCAATGGTAAATAATTGCATAAGCTCACGTGCAAAATTTTCATCCGGACGTGTGCCAGCCGTCTCATCGGCTTTGCGGTTCCCCTGGTGAGATAAATAAATACCCATTGCCGGACTGCGGGCCATTTCACCCAGCAATGTCCGGTAATTACCAAAAGCATTGCCAGCCAGAATATCGTAGTAAGCAGCCAATGCTTCACCACGTCTGTGCAGCGGTGGCTCATAAGCAGACGTCACCAATAACTGACTCAGCGCATAAGCAACTCGCTGACGTAGCTGATCAGAGCCATGCAGGGTATTGTTTGGGTGCAGGCCGATAGCATTCTCCCACCAGGCTGCCATTTGGTATTCATCTGCGGTAAAAGCGGCTTCCTGCTGATTGAAAATAGCTGTGCCATACCATGCAACATCAGGCTGGGCCTCCTGCGCAATCTGGATCATACGCTCAAGATGGGTTTTGTGACCATCCGCCGTATTATCATAGGCTGAAGGCTTAACCAATTGCTCATCAATCCACTCGTTCACACCAATTAACTGTACACGCTCCAGATCAGACTGGGTGGGCCCGAAAGTTGTTTGCAGCAGTAAGCGGTGAGACTGGGCTAATGTAGCCTGGGCAGCAACAACATTAACGGTGCGGGTAGCTGTCGCTATGTTGCCTGCCGCATCAGTGGCGGTATAAGTCAAAACATACTGCTTCAACTCAGCTGTGTTAACCAAACCACTAACGGTAACTGTAACATTCCCATCTATTGCGTCTGTCGCAGTAGCACCAGCATCAATGTAGTTACTGCCCTGAAGCACATCAAGCGGATTGTCACCGTTGATAGTTATCACCGGTGCTGTCATATCCGGAGCCACCACTACATTCACCACACGAGCTGCTGTCGCAGTATTTCCGGCAGCATCTGTCGCGCGATATGTAATCGTATAAGAGCCAACTGTATTAGTATTGACACTACCTGAAGAGGTAACAGCAACAGTACCATCAATGTTATCTGTTGCTGTGGCCCCTGCATCAGTATAAACACTGCTCTGCACAACACTGGCAGGATTATCGCCATTAATGGTGATAACCGGTGCTGTCGTATCCGGAGCCAGCACTACGTTTACTACACGGGCTGCTGTCGCAGTATTTCCGGCAGCGTCTATCGCACGATACGTAATCGTATAAGAGCCAACTGTATTGGTATTGATACTACCTGAAGAAGTAACAGCAACAGTACCATCAATATCATCTGTTGCAGTAGCTCCTGCATCAGTATAGACACCGCCCTGCACAACGCTGACTGGGTTATCTCCATTAATGGTGATAACCGGTGCTGTCGTATCCGGAGCCAGCACTACGTTTACTACACGGGCTGCTGTCGCAGTATTTCCGGCAGCGTCTATCGCACGATACGTAATCGTATAAGAGCCAACTGTATTGGTATTGATACTACCTGAAGAAGTAACAGCAACAGTACCATCAA
>JBMZDK010000151.1:0-9949 GCA_049614265.1 Thiolinea sp. | reverse complement strand
CACTGTCCGGCAAGATGCATTTCATTGGCCCGGATCAGCATCACGGCTTTGAACAACGCCTGACGCCTGACCTGTATCCGGCGGACTTTAGCTGGGTGCCAAACTGGGGGGATGAAGGTGAACGTGATACCAACGATCCGCGCTCAGTGCTGATTTCCGGTGTCTGCGAACGCAGCCGCCAGATTGATTTCGATGAGGAAGTCACCCACCGCGCCATCCGGCATTTATATGAAATGAAGCGTGGTGAAGATACACGCCCGTTCTTCCTGCAGGTATCTTACACCCATCCGCACGAACCCTATCTGTGCCGCAAACAATACTGGGATTTATATGAGGACGTGGATATTCCCATGCCCACAGTGCCACCGCTGCCGGAAGATCAGCATGATGCCCATTCACTGCGTCTGCTGAAAGACTTCGGCATGTTTAATGTGAAGTTCGCTGATGAAGATATTTTACGGGCACGACGGGCTTATTATGGCTCGATTAGCTACATCGACGAAATGGTTGGACAGCTAATAACAACGCTAAAGGAAACCGGACAATATGATAATACCGCCATTGTCTTTACCTCTGATCATGGCGATATGCAGGGCGAGCGTGGTATGTGGTTTAAGAAGCATTTCTTTGAAGCTTCAGCGCGGGTGCCTTTATTAATGTATGCGCCCTGGATTAACCCGCAACGGGTTTCTGAAGTGGTATCGCTGGTGGATTTGCTGCCGACATTTAATAGCATCGCCACTAACGGTCAGTGGGATGAGGCTTTTGAACCGCTGGAGGGTGATGATTTGATGGCGCTGCTGGATAAAAGCAACCCATCATCAGAGCGCACAGTGTATGCGGAGTACCTGGCAGAAGCGACGCTGGCTCCGATTTTTATGCTGCGGCGCGGTGCTTATAAATATATCTCCTCCACGCACGATCCTAAATTGTTATTCAATGTCGATGACGATCCGCATGAATTAAATAATCTGGCAGGTGATCCGGTGCTGGCCGATATGGTGGCTGGATTTGAGGCTGAAATACAAGCGAAGTGGGATTCAGCGGCGTTAACTGAAAAAATCATCAGCAGCCAGAAACAGCGACGTTTTGTATTGGCCGCACAGCGTAAGAGTTTACCGCGCCCGCGCTGGAATCATGGCGAAAAACCGGGTGAGGATGTGATTTGGTATCGCGGCGAAGGCAGTTATAATGAATGGGCATTTGATTACATGCCGCCATTACAGTCTTTATAGAATATTTCGGGAAACCTTAATGCTCAACTTTAACCTCGATAGTTACTTTCCTGAATTAGCGGGCTTGCCACCAAAAGTGCAGCAGGACATCGTTGAGCAGGCGCGGTATGAAACGTTTACGACGGTTAAAGGCAGCAATAGCAAATTCGTCTGGCGATTCTTTGGTGTTGGCGTATTAAGCTTGATCGCCGCGCAGGTCATAAGCCATTTCACCGAACTCAATAATACACTCATGCTCAGTGTTTTCGGTGGGCTAGGCGCAGTTTTGGCTATCCATTGGCAGCAGAAAAGCTGGGCTAAACATATGCGGCCAAAGGTAAAGGAATTAGCAAAGCGCTACCGATCCGGTGAAAATTAACAATGACCCACATCACGTTATGCAAACAGGGCTTTAAGCATAGTGAACCTGTACCGGGTTTTTGTGCCTGGATTCAGCCAATATATCCCTTATGATCTGATCAAAACACGTCACGATACATTGCCAATCCAATGTCGATGCTGTTTTTCGGGCCTCTACCGCAAGTTTCTGCCTTAACTGCCGATCGGTTGCCAGGTGAACTGCTTCCCGGCAAAAAGCCGCTTCATCATTCAGCGGAATCGCCAAACCATTTTCCCGGTTTTTAATATGTAAAGCCGTTGCCGCGTAATCATAGGCAATGACTGGTAAGCCGCTGGCCAGAGCTTCCAGTACAACCAGACCAAAGGTTTCACTGCTGCTGGGGTACAAAAACAGGTCGGCACTGGCATAGTAAGTAGCCAGTTCCTCGCCACACTGCATACCGGTAAATATACAGTCCGGATGCTTGGCCTGTAATCGCGCCCGCTCCGGGCCGTCGCCGACTAAAACAAAACGGGCATCAGGAACAGCTCGCTGAATCTGCCGAAATACTGAAAAAGCAAAGCCTGCATTTTTTTCCGGTGCCAACCGGGCGACCAGCATTACCAGTAACTGGTTATCGCTTATATTGAGCTTGTGTCGTAAGGAGTGACTACGCTGTGCAGGGTTAAACCGTTTTGTATCAACCCCGCGAGCCAGAACTTTCAGGTGTTGATAACCTTCTTGTTGCAACACATTGTTGAGTTCTGCTGTAGGTACCAATGTCATAGCGGTTTGATTGTGAAAGTGCCGCAAATAGTATTTGATCACTCTCAGCAGTCCCCCCACACGATAATACTTGCTGTATTCATCGAATCGGGTGTGAAAATCACTGAACACCGGAATATTTAATGCGCGGGCGGCTTTCACAGCTGCATAGCCTAACGGTCCCTCTGTCACGATTTGTACAATGTCAGGGCAGTTGCGTGACCAGTGTTTCTTCAACGTAAAATACTGCGGCAATCCTAAATGAACTTCCTCATAAAATGGCAATGTGATGCTTTTTAAAGTGATTTCTTCAAAGGCGGGATGCTTCAGAGTCGGTTGTTCAACTTTCTGCCTAGGCCTTACCAGGCTGACATGGTAATCCCCCTGCTCCAACAAACCAGACACCAGCTGAAAGATGGTATTGGCAACTCCGTTTACCTCTGGCGGCCAGGTTTCAGTCACAACAGCCAGCCGAATAGCTGTCTTTGAGGCAAGGTGGTGCCTCGCTCCCTCTGATGCTTCTGTACTACTCATAAGCCATTCAACCTGGGGAAAACCCTGTATATTTTTGACGCGCAAGTCCCGTTGCTAATCATTAGTAACAATTTACAAGCACATTTTCAATTGTGGATTTATGATTAATATGATTTACTAATCTGAATAAAATACAGCCAATGCACTAAAGAGCTATGAGGGCAGTTTTTTTGTGTGACCTGTGTCAACCGCTTCTATTTCCTTTCGTTAACAGCACATCACCTGCCCTTGCAGGAACAGGCGAGCATGAAGTATCCGGGATTTTACCGCGAACAGTCCGTGTAATTATCAGCTGGAGTTTTTTGCTGCACTATGACAGATAACAATATGATGGGAACACTATGCCCGTAAAACCTAAAGTCCTTATTGTGAATGCCTATGTTCACCCATGGGCTTCAGCAACACCAACACAACTGTTTATCCCCAGAGCAATGACACCCTATTACCTTGCCGGGCAGTTTAATCGTGAACAGGCTGACATACAGGTTTACGATGAAGTCCATCACGGTGCCTTACTCGACCCCGGCCTTTTCGCCTGGCCTGACCTGGTGGTTTTTACCGGACTGACCGCAGCTTTTGACCGGGCACGCCAGCTCTGTGCTTACTTCCGTCATGCCCGTCCGGATGTGATAACCGTTATCGGTGGACCAATACCACGGGCACTGCCAGTGTTATGCGATTCCATATTTGATTACGTTTGCACCGGTGACGTTGAGGCACTGGATCAGATTATTGCAGAAACACTGGGGAGTCATTGCCTGCATGAAGGCATTCCGGTTCCCCGCTATGACTTACTCGGATTTTCGTATGGTGTAGGCTACATCGAAACCACGCGTTACTGTAATTTTGCCTGTTCTTTTTGCTCCCTAACCGGTGAAAAGCGTAAGTACGCCAGTTATTCAGAGGAATCGATTAAACACCAGCTGGAAGCTCTGCCCAAAACGAATGTGCTGATGCTGCTCGATAATAATTTCTACGGCAATCATCGCGGAAACTTTCAGGAGCGCGTGCATTTGCTGGGTGATTATTGGCGCAGAGGTAAATACCGTGGCTGGATTGCACTGGTAACCGGAGACTTTTTTAAAAAAGAAGCCAACCTATCACTGGTCGCAGAGAATGGTTGCATTGGACTGTTCTCTGGTGTCGAATCACTGGATCCGGAGGTATTGCGTAATTTTAATAAACACCAGAGCCTGCTCTCTGATCCAAAATCGCTCAGTTTACTTTGTGCCAAATACGGTATTGTCTTTGACTACGGTGTTATTGTTGATCCCGCACAACAGGCAATTGCTGAGATTGACAGTCAGATCAATGCCCTGCTTGCTGATCCTGCCATTCCGTTACCGGGGCTGCTTTCCCTAACGATCCCGATTGTTGGCACCCCCTATTTCGAAGATGCCGCACAGTCCGGAAGGTTAATGCCCCGACTTCGCATCAGTGATCTTCATGGGCAAAAGCTGGTGGAGTGGCCGAAAGAGCCGATCGAACAGGTACAACCATTCATTGCTGATCTGCTACGCTTTCGGGGACGCAAAACAGCCATGCTCAAACATACCTTACAGCATACCTGGCTCCGTCGACGGAGCTTTAATCTCCAACAGCTGGCATTTAGCTTTATGCGGCCGGTGCACAATTTTGGTGGCACGATTCGTATTGGAAACCTGCGCCAGATGCGTGAAAGCTGGCGGGAACCCAAGCTCACATATAATGCGATGACAGATGGTCTGGGCGCTATGTATCGTCCACTGCAGCCGTTACCGGCAAAATTTACCGATTATTTTAAGCCACTTTATGTCACCAATGCTGAAGGTGGTTTAACTGATGAAATGATTAATAATCAAAACCCGACGGTTACAGAAGCACCATTGTTACCCATGGCGGTTTAAACACCGGTGACAGACTCTGAAATCACAAGCGCTTAACCTTTCCAATGTGGAGCGGCACCATTGCCGGATCTTGTATTGCTATCAGCAATTTTCATATGTCGAATTTTGCGCTATAGAATGACTGTTGAATAAAACTGCTGCCAAGCTTACTTCTCATTGAGTTGTTTGTTTTTTTCTTTCTCCAGCATAGAGACACTTTCATCCGGTGTTGGCAAATCTTCCGGCATCGTCCCACCCAGCTCATCTATTGTTTGGCGCACTTTCTGTCCGACCTCGAAATGCGCTTTATTTGCTGCATGCTTGCCTGCTATTTCTTCACGACGCAATTTCTCTTCAGCCTGTGTCGCCCGAAACAAATTAGCTGCTAACTCGGTTGAGCCCATGTAATCCAGAATTTTATGGCTCTTTTTTAACCCTTTGCGGGCATGTATGTCTTTTGCGCCTAAACCACCGTATAAACCCTGATAACCATGATTCTGGAAAATGGCAAAATCGAGGTTACTTTCAACGCCCACCAACTTCGCAGCTTCAACCAGTTGCTTATTGTGTTCACGCATCTCTCTGCGCAAAAAAATGCGTTTTTCATTTTCATCCAGCTGTTGAAATTCATCATCAGCAGACAGTTCCTGACGTCGTGTCTGTACAGCAAAATAAGTCTGGCCATTCGCAATGACTGCTTTTTTAGGGTCACCATTCTGTACAATCAGGTAACAGGCATAGCGTGACAGGCAATAATCCTGAATGTTCCTTTTAGCACCGGAGCCTAACTCAACCAGTTTTTCAGTAGGGTAAAAATGGTGCTCAATCAGGTGTCCCGAATTCTCACAGGCAGTTTCAGCTTTACGCAGCACATTTTGAAAACGCTCCCATTTTGCGTATTCCAGTACCGTTTGTAATTCCCGTGCATACCAAAACTCGGTACCATCGTCATCCGTGTGCCGAATCGACTCGAAGGTCTGCTGATGAGCGTTTTGTATATCCTGACTCATAAGTATTCCTGTATCAGAATTGGGAATTCGTTACCGTACAGACCATTTTCCCGGAGTCGGGAAAATGGTGCTATTCAGATAATGCCAGACATTCAGTTCCAACACATGTGGAAAATTGCAGGGGCTATATGTATCTGCTCTTTTGTAGCAAGCCCGGTAATCTGAAAGCATTTGCTGTGATGCCTATCGGGTAATAATTCTTTCCAACCGTATAAACTCAATAGCGACACGCATCACTTCACCATCATCAAATTCAACCCAGGTGTGCGCATCATCCTCATCAACACGGTCAGTTCTCAAATAACCTTTCAGTGTTTTACCATCCAGCTGAACATGCACCACAAATTTCAGTTGTGACGGGCGAGCCGGACGCCAACCATCTGTCTGCAACACAGGTGCATCATCTGCTTCAGGAGGAACGGTTTTATTTTTTCCTTTAACAGCCCGCTTATGAGCACTGACAATAGTGGTTTTTTCTTTAGGTTTGGGTACTGCTGCCGGTACTTTTTTACCAGGACGTTTAATTTCGTTTAGTGCTTCCCGGCTATGGGCACGACTAATTCCTAAAGTCGTAGCGCTTTCACAGAGCTGTTCGCACCGTTCCGCATTCAGCTTGTGTAGCTGACGCAAATTATTAAGTGTCTCAGGATCACGTGTAACCCCTTTGTCATACAACGCCATTACAGAAGCAGGCATCTTCAGCAAACTGAGATGCGACGAAACAAAAGGTACGGTTTTACCAATACGTTTGGCGATATCCTTTTGCTTCCACCCGGACTCCACAAAAATTTGCAATGCCTCGGCAATTTCCAGCGCAGTAAGGTCATCACGCTGAATATTCTCGATCAATTCACCGGCAGTCGCGTCAAGTGCTGTTTGTCCCTCATCATTAATAATTGCATCAATCGTCGGGAGTTCGGCAGCCTTGCATGCACGCCAGCGCCTTTCACCTTTCTGGATTTCATACAGTCCGTCTTCACCTTGAGGAGATACAATAATTGGCTGAATTTGCCCCTCTTCAATCAATGAGTCAGCAAGTTCATTGATACCGGAAAAGTGTTTTCTTACCTGACTGGCCTTCGGCTTTACATTATCAACCGGAAGTTTAAGTACCTGTTGAGCACCCGTTGGATTTTTTGCCGCAGCGGCAAGACTTGCCAGGTTTTTTAGGTTGTTTAAGGCCATTAGCCTGCCCTCTCCAGAATTTCATTGAGTACTGCTTTTACTTCTCTTGCTGCTGCATTTGCTGAGCCTGAACGAATTTTCCATACCGGAATGCCAAGGTTAGTGGCATTGTCCAATGGTGCCCGGCTTCCAATAAGATTCCGGAATACCAGATCAGGCACTTCTTGAACTAATTGTGTGTAAGCTTTTTTATGCGTCAAAGAACGGCTGTTCATATTATTAATGATAATTCCCAGAATATTGATAGCCGGATTCAGACTGTGTTTAACAGAAATAATCGTATTCAACAAACCTTCAACACCATCAACTGCAAAGCCGGATAGCTGCACAGGGCAAACCACATGTGTAGACATAGCAAGCGCAGCAACTAACTTACGACCCAGCGAAGGTGGGCAGTCAACCAGTACGAAGTCGTAATTATCAAATAGTGGCAGCAAATTATGTTTTGGGTTAACAGCCTGATCCAGGGGGACTGCTTCCATCTCGAAGAGATCAGGATCATTTTTGGGTGTATGGATAAGATCAACACCGGATGGGCAATTGATGACTTCTATATTTTTGAGATTTTTATCAAATAGCTGACTGGTTTTAGTTCCGTAATACTGTGCTTCTTCCTCCCCGGGTTTTCGTGCCAACCTGGATGAAGTATTGCCTTGGCCATCCATATCCACGACGAGTACTCTATGTTTACGCTCCACCAGAAAAAATGCCATTTGGATGCATAGGGTACTTTTGCCTACCCCCCCTTTCTGATTTGCAAAGCTAATTACCTTCGTCATACTAATCCTTTTTAAAATTACAGCGTTTCTTGCCCGAATAATGTCTGAGTTTTACAGGAGCACCCACAAATTAGCTTTGTACCGCCAACGGTACAAAGCTATAAATACTGTAGTTAACCTGAATTCTCAAGTATTTTCTTCAAAATAAATGGAAAATCTTTGATTTTGCAAAGATGCTGCTTAAAAACTAACAAACTTAGCAACAACAGCAATACAAGTTTGTTACATGTTTAAGATTGTTTAATTTGTTTAGGATTATATTTTTCTTTTTAATCAAATAGTTATTATTTTTTGAGACACCAGATGTGTGCAGATATGCCCCTGTTTGTGTGATCAATTGTATCTGTTTGTGTGCTAAATAGTCCCTGTTTGTGTGCCGGGATGTCTCCATATATGTGATTACGGCCCTATTTGTGTGCTCAGTCTTCCAAATTGTATTACGAACGAAAAGACCCATTGCTTTTATTTGGCGGTGTCTTTTGTTGTGATCTTGTGTATACTCTTGCCTGACCTAATAGAAATTAATGATGACTATGGCAAAGGAACTGGCACAGGATGTAAAAAAGCATGTTGCTGCAATACGCATTTCTAATGATGTAGGGTTAGTACCCCGGAAGATGTGGAATGTGCTGTTACTCAATGCTTATGATTCATTATTAACCAGACAGGAACATAATATCAGTCTTACTGTGCTGTCTGAGGCGATTGGTTTTAATAGCCGCAATTACACCCGCTTACGTGAATCGTTGGAAAAATTGTCCAGCACTGGCGTTACCTGGGATGTTGGGGGGAAAGCAACTGAGGCAGGGAAGTGGAAAAAAAACTTCGCCGTTTCTTCGTTATTAGCCTGGGGCAAAGTTGAGGACGGTATTTTGACTTATGGATTTTCGCCCATTCTGTCCGAGCTATTATTTAACCCGGAAATATATCAACGAATTAGTATTGCTCAGCAAAAATTATTTAAGACTTCTTATGGCCTTGCATTATGGGAAAATTGTGTAAGGTACAGTAATACTGGTTCAACCGGAATGATCTCTGTTGATGAATGGCGCTTATTATTAGGTGCGACAGCAAAAACGTATGACGAATACAGACGGTTCTCACAGAAAGTGTTAACACCCGCAGTTAAAGAAGTTAACAAAGTTTCGAATATAGAAGTAAAGATCAAAACCAAACGTACGAACCGCAGAGTGAGCCATATTGGTTTTCAGGTGATTAGAAAATCAGTCTCCCCTCTTCCTACTCTGGAAAAACTGGGCACAATTTCTGATAGCAATGAATTTCGTGAACTCAAACAACATGGAATAACTGATGTTCAGGCTAAGTTATGGATTCAGGAGTATGGATATGCCTATATCAGAGAAAAATTGTTACTGCTTGATGAAAAATTACAGTCAAATAGCATAACCAGTAGCGCTGCAGGTTTTTTGGCAGCGGCGATCAGAAATGATTATAAAAGTGAAACTGCGATTCAGAAAGCGTCTGAAGCAGTTGCTAAAGCTCGCCAGCAACAGGCAGAACTTAAGCGGAAAAAAGATGCTACAAAAACTAAGTTAGCAAAACAATTTGAACAACAAACCCGTGAAGAGTTTCTTAATAGCCTTACTGATGCTGCTAAACTACAGTTAATTGAAGAGATTCGCTTTGAAAAACAGGATGACCTTTTTATACAAGCTGAGTTGGAACGCTTGGGATTGAACAGCCAGTTTGTTGCCTTAGAAATCACACAGAGAATTCCTGAGTTTAAGAAAAAGCGTGATAAGTTTATTAAATCAGAACTTTCACGGCTTTTTGGTGACAAATGAAACATCAGTTTCCGTACTGCTTTCTCATAATAGAATATTCAATATTTTAGTTTAGTCGTTTAGTTGATTAAATGTACTTAAGGCTGGAATTCTCCTTTTATCGGAGCAAGCTAACCCACCTCCAAGCCATACCGGTACACACTAGAGAGTGTACCGGTACACTTCTATATACTACTTCAGGCTGCCACCAAGACATATTCCTCACAAACACCCCGTCAAACTTATAGAATTAGTGATTTAAGTTTGACGGGGTGAGTCCTATAACGGTTTTTTTTAAAGACTCTAAATGTGTGATGATATATTTTTTGGAATGACTCTCTATGTGTGAAGCAATTATGTTTAGAATAATTGTATAAACTACCATAAGCTTTCACATGTGAAAATTTACTTAATCTGAGTTGAGACCTTAGAATGAAGCTGGGTATGTAAAGCCTTATAGCTTTTGACCATAC
>JBMZDK010000150.1:0-10062 GCA_049614265.1 Thiolinea sp. | reverse complement strand
ACGACGTTTTTTAATCTGCTGGTGGGGTTAAATAAACCTAAATCCGGACGGATTTTTGCGTTTGGGCGTGAGCGGTGTGAGGAAGCAGATTTTCATGAAGTACGTGCTAAGGCCGGTTTTCTGTTTCAGGATCCGGATGATCAGTTATTTTGTCCTACAGTATTAGAAGACGTAGCTTTTGGGCCATTGAACCTCGGTAAATCGCAGGCGGAAGCAGAGAAGCTGGCTTGTGAAACACTGGAATGTCTGGGCATGGCGGGGTTTGAGGAACGGGTGACTTACCAGCTATCCGGTGGAGAGAAGCGGATGATTACGCTGGCGGCGGTGCTGGCGATGGAGCCGGAGGTGTTACTGCTGGATGAGCCGTCGAATGCGCTGGATGATAAGGCGCGGGAGCGGTTGATTCATACGCTGCAAAACCTGCCGCAGGCGATGATTATTATTTCGCATGATGCGCCATTTCTGAACCAGCTGACAACGCGGCGCACGCGACTGGAGGGAGGAAAAATCTGTGCTCTCTGAACAGGGGAAACAAAAGGATAATAATGTGCAACAAACCAACTCCGAATCCCCCGTCCCCTCTGTTAACCCCTCCAATAATTCCCCCTTTTCCTATCCCACCTTCCGGCGTTTATTCGCCGCCCAGCTAACGGCCCTTGTCGGCAGCGGTTTTACGCAAATGGCCCTTGCCTTGCTCGCTTTTGATCTCGCGGGTGCTGAAGCGGCGATTGTGCTGGGAATTGCCTGGACAATGCGTGTTACTGCCTCGGTGATTTTCGCCCCCATTTTTGGCGGGCTGGTACATTTATTGCCGCGTAAATACTGGCTGATCGGGCTGGATGTCGGGCGGGCGCTGATTGTATTGTTCCTGCCGTTTGTAACCACCGCATGGCAGATTTACCTGCTGATTTTTCTGCTGAATATCCTGTCGGCGGGCTTCACTCCGGTGTTTCAGGCTTTGTTACCGGATGTGCTGAAAGATGAGGCAGTGTATACCCGTGCGTTATCGTGGTCGCGGCTGGCATTTGAGTTGGAGCGCATTCTGAGCCCGGTATTTGCGGGTTTTGCGCTACTGCTGATTAGTTATAACGCGCTATTTGTGTTTAATGCGCTGAGCTTTCTTATTTCGGCATTGCTGCTATTCACAACCACTTTTCCTCAGGCCACACCCAGTCAGCGCAGTGGCGGTATCCTGCATAATATCAGCTACGGCATCCAGGCTTACTGGAAGACACCACGGCTGCGTGCTTTGCTGGGCCTGCATCTGGCGGTGGCAGCGACAGGCTCGATGGTGATTATTAATACAGTCGGACATGTGCAGGGCACGCTCGGCCTCACTGAACAGGTGACGGTGTGGATGATGGCGGTATCAGGGGGCGGTGCGATTGTGGCGGCAAGGCTGACACCTTGGTTGCTGGAGAATTACCTGAGTGACCGGCGATTGATGCTTCGGGCAGGCGGCTTGCTGGCACTGAGTTTACTGCCTGCGATAGTATTTAATGTTGGGCTGCCTTTGTTGGCGCTGACATGGTTTGTGATCGGGCTGGGTTCATCGTTTATTCTCACCGCTGCCGGACGCATTCTGACGCGCTCTTGTCGTAAAGCCGATCGCAATGCGTTTTTTGCTGCGAACTTTGCGCTGTCGCATGCTGCATGGCTGCTGTGTTATCCGCTGGCAGGCTGGTTAGGGGCTGAGGACTTTAGTACGGCTGCATTTGTGCTGGGTTTACTGGCGCTGGCGGGCGTGTTGTTCGCGCGTTGGGTATGGCAGCCGGGCGATGTGGAAGAATTATGGCATGAACATGAAGCACTGGAGCATGAGCACCCGCATTATCACGATGAACACCATCAGCATGAACATGAGAACTGGGACGGGGTGGAGCCACATGTGCATAGTCATGCGCATGGCAAGATACGGCATAAGCATCGTTTTGTGATTGATGAGCATCATGCGCGCTGGCCAGGGATAGGCCGCTAATATCATCTCCAGTAAATTCAGGCGCCAGCCCATTTTAGGCCAGTTGGAAGTTTCATCGAAGCTCCCCCCGGCAAGCCTCAAACTCAAACATCCTCCCAACAAACAAAAACCGAATTCTCCACCTTCTCTATCACCGCCAAATGAATCCCCCATCCTGGTTCACGCCGCGCCATAATAAACGCTGCCGAAGCATCACACTGCGCCTGATCCACAAACGTGGTGATGAAATAATATGCCTGCTCCCGCTCATCGGTATCCATCACCGGATGCTTATGCCGCTGCCCTACCGGCCCAATCGACTCCAGCAATCCCTGTTCACGCATATACTCAGCAAAACGCGTATTCGCTGCCTGAAATTCCTCAATAGTAACACCTGCTTTCAGATCAAAACTACTCAGCATATGAAACATTAACACCGCTCCTCAGTCACTACCGCCGCCAGTTCCTTACGCTTATCCCACTGCAGAATCTCCAGCTCAGGACGCTCCAGAAACTCACTGACATGGCCAACGCACAAATACGCTACCAGCTGATAATCCGCCGGTGCGTGGAGTATTGCTTTCACCGTCGCTTCATCCAGAATACTCACCCAGCCAACACCAATATTCTCCGCCCGCGCCATTAACCACAGATTCTGTACCGCACACACCACACTATACAAACCCACTTCCGGCATGCTGGTCTGGCCTAATACCGGTTGTTCCGACGGCTGATAAAACACGGCAATATTCACCGGTGCTTCGGTAATACCTTCCAGTTTCAAACGCTGGTATTCAGGACGATCCTGAAAAATCTCACCGGCTTTGGCATTCTCCTGTTCATAGCTGTCGCGAATGGCCTGGCGCGTTTCCGGGTCACGAATCACCACAAACCGCCAGGGCTGAGAATACCCCACCGACGGTGCATGGATTGCTGCGCTAAGTATACGCTCCAGCGTTTCATCCGCGATCGGGTCTGGTGTAAAGCGATTACCCCGTACATCCCGCCGGTGCAGGATGACATCCTCCAGCACCTTGCTCTCCTGCGGGGTAAAAAGTGTCTGTTTCAAATGGCTCTCCTCATAAATCTCGTGCCAAATTTATCGGGGTTTAGCGGGCTGAATAGCCTTATATCAGCGACCAATCCGTCTTGAGCCAATGCCAATCAGCCACAAACACGGCAATGCCATAATCGCCATGGCCATCCCCACCGAAAACCAGCTGGTAGCAGCCAGAAAACCAAGTGATGCCGGAGCGATTAACATGATACTGCGCGAACCGGCGGTCATCGCCCCCAGAGCAGCACCGGGCCGGTGAGCATCCTGCGCCGCCGCATCGTATAAGGCCGGAAACAAAACAGAAATCCCCAGGCCAGCCAGCGTCAGGCTGATATAGGTTAACGGTACATAATCCACCAGACACGCCAGCGCCAAACCAATACCCGCAACTATCAACGCATAATCAAATAAACGCTGTTTTCCTAAGCGTGCCGTCAGTTCATCGCCGGATAAACGCCCGCAAACCATACCGATGGTGAAAGCCACATAGCCCATCCCCGCCGCGCCGACGCCCACCCCTAAATCATCCTTAAGGCGAAACGCTGCCCAGTCACTGCTCACCATTTCCGGCACATAAGTCACAGCCCCCAATAAAGCAAACAGCCATAAGCTAACCGGTGTGCGGGTTTTAGCCACTTTTGCACCCGCCTGTTGTTCCGGCGACAGTTCAACCTGATCCGAACGTAGTAAACCACCGCCGATATACAATAAAGCAAGTAACATCAACAGGGACGCCAGTGATAAGTGCAGCCATAACGGAACTGCCAACGCTGCCATCCCCGCCGCCAGCAAACCGCCCAACACCGAACCAATACTCCACAGGCCATGCAAACGACTCATCACCGGCTTATCACGCTGTGCGCTCAGGTTGGAACCCTGAATATTCATTGCCACATCAACAATCACATCAACCAGCATCAGCCCCGCAAGGATCAGCAATAAGGCCCAGACCGTCGGTGCCACCGCTACTAAAGGCAACAGGATGATTAAACCGGTGGTGCCAACAATCATCGCCTTGCGCGTACCAAACTTCGTCATTACCCGGCCAGACAACCAACTGCCCAATAAACCACCGAAACTGGCAAAAGTTAATAACCAGCCAATCACTGACAGATCAACTCCAAATGCATCACGGATTTCCGGTAAACGGGGAATATATGAGGATATCACTGCACCATTAACCAGAAATTGCAGCGCTACAGCACGTAAAGCCCGCTTCTGTGTGTCTTCATCCAGCATATTGATTAACCCCTATTAATCCCGCCAGCCGTGCCCAGTCAGCCTCAGTTTCCGGTAGCCCAAATCGCAAGGCTGCCGGTTCTGCAAAATACCGCAGCAACACCCCGGCACTGGCCAGGCGTTCAAACTCCATTCGTGCTGTTGGCAGCCTGCAGTACACAAATAACGCTGTCGCCTTCACCAGTGCATCAGGATAAGCCGCCTGAACCATATCTTTTAAACGTTGCCCGCTGTGAATCAGACGTTCCCGTTGCTGTTGCTGCCAGTACGCATCCGCCAATGCCAAGCGTCCGGCCCAGCGGGCAGGGTGGCTCACTGACCAGTCATCCTGCAGTGCTACCAACGCCTGTAATAATTCAGCATCAGCCCAGACAAAACCCAAACGAATACCGGCCAGCCCAAAAAACTTCCCCACCGAACGCAGCACGATTAAGCCTGCCAGCGGCTGCGACTGGATCAGGCCCCCATCGGGCTGACAATCCATATAAGCCTCATCTACTACCAACCAGCCACCGCGCGACGCTAACTGCTGATGCCAGTGCAATAACTGCTCACGGGAAAAATATTCTGTGGTTGGGTTATTCGGATTAACCAGCAGCAATACATCCAGCTCAGCCAGTTTCTCATCAATATTCGCTGTTACCAGCCCACTGACCTGGTGACCGGCATTCACCCATGCCTGCTGATGACTGTGGTAAGCCGGACTGATAATACCGACGCGGGATTGGGTGCGTAATAAGGGAAGGCGCTGAATCGCTTCCTGTGAACCGGAAACCGGTAATAAATAGTCGCTGCCATAATAGCTGGCTGCCGCCGCTTCCAGACCATCGCCCGTTTCGGGTAAACGTTGCCAGCAGCTCAGTGGCACTTCCGGCAGAGGATAGACAAAGGGGCTGATACCCGTTGATAGATCCAGCCACTCAGGCAGAGGGATGCCGTATTTTTCACTGGCCAGACGCAGCTGTCCGCCATGCTGATGTACCGGTTTCATAGCAGGGATGACACGCCAAGCACCAGGGCAATGATCCCCCAGATCAACACACTGCGATCCAATAAGCGAATCGCGCGCTGCATATCTTCGGCTTTTGGTACTGCCCCCATGCCCAGGGTTGGGCGTGACTTCATTTTGCCGTGGTAAACCGCATTACCACCCAGCGCAACCTGTAATGCCCCGGCTCCTGTCGCCATCACCACACCGGCATTCGGGCTATACCACTGCCCGGCCTGTAACCGCCAGGACTTTAGTGCCGTTGTAAACGAACCGGCAACCGCATAAGTCAGCGCTGTTAAGCGCGCCGGAATATAATTCAGCACGTCATCAATGCGTGCCGCAAATTTCCCAAAACGTTCAAAGCGCGGATTACGGTATCCCCACATCGCATCCAGCGTATTACTCAGCCGGTACAATACCACGCCCGGCGCCCCGGCAACCGCCAGCCAGAACAAAGCTGCAAATACTGCATCACTGCCATTTTCCAACACGGATTCAATGCCGCCCCGGCTGATTTCCTCCTCACCCAACGCTGAGGTATCGCGGCTCACAATCCAGCCCAGCTTGGTACGTGCAGTGGTAATATCACCTTCCAGCAGGGCATCCGCGACCCATTGCCCATGTTGACGCAGACTCTGCCAACCTATTGCCAGCCAGCCACAGATAACACTCAGCCACCAGCCGCCAATCATCTGATCCAGCCAGTACACCAGCCCCACAACCGGCAGCACTACTAATACCCAGGCCAGCACGCCCCACCATAAACCATCGGCCTTCCGGTTCAGCCGCAGCTCAAGCTTATCCGCCAGATTGCCAAACCCCACCAGGGGATGAAAACGTTTTGGTTCACCCAGAAAGAAGTCCAGCAACAGGGCCAGCGGCAGGCTCAAAAGGAACAACATCGTGTGGTCATGCCATGGTTAGCGTAAAGCGGCAAGACTAACAAGTCATGGTACGGGATGCATCAAGATTTTCGCTTTATTCCGATGGCAAAAGCCAATAGCCTCTATCATCAGATATACAGCTTAAATTGCCCGTGGACAGTTCCACAGACACACGCCATAATCCCCTGTTTTCACCACCTCCCCAAAGGGATATAAACAGGGATTCACCATGAAAAAAACCGGCATTATGATTTGTGGTCACGGCAGTCGCTCCAAGCCAGCGGGCGAAGAATTCGGTTTACTCTCAGCAGGCCTGAAACGCCGCTATCCTGACATCCCGATTGAACACGGTTTTCTGGAATATTCCGCACCCAATATCCACATGGGTCTGGACAGATTACTGGAACAGGGCGTGGAAGAAATTTATGCTGTACCCGGTATGTTATTTGCCGCAACGCATGCTAAAAATGATATTCCCTCCGTCCTGACAACCTATCAGGAAAAACACCCCGGACTCACTATTCACTACGGACGTGAACTCGGATTACACCCGAGCATGGTGATGGCCTTTGAAACCCGGATTCTGGAAGCGCTGGGTATGAGTGAACCACCGCATCACGGCGAACTGTACGATACCATGCTGGTTGTCGTTGGCCGGGGTACTTCTGACACCTGGGCTAACGCGGAAGCTGCCAAACTTTCGCGCATCGTGGCCGAAGATCTGGGCTTTGGCTGGACAGAAACCGTCTATTCCGGCGTTACCTTCCCTTCGGTGGGGCGTGGTCTGGAAATGGCGCTGAAGCTGGGTTATAAGCGCGTCGTGGTTGCGCCCTACTTCCTGTTTACGGGACGCCTGATTGACCGGATTTACGATTATGTCGATGTAGTGGCGGCGAAGCACCCTGAGGTCGAGTTTTTGAAAGCCCATTACCTGAAAGATCAGGAACATGTGCTGGAAACTTTTATGGCACGGGTCAAAGAATGTGAAACCGGCGAATTTGTCGATGATCACGACCTGATGCGCTCGTTTAAAGAACGTCTGGCTCGCGGTGAAGTGGATGTTCATCATCACCATGCAGAATACCAGCCGGAAGGTCACGAACACAGTCATGATCACAGGCACGACCATTCGCATTCACACGAACATAGTCACGGACATTCCCATTCACACGATCACGCGCATGGACACAGCCATGATCATGGTGAACATGGCCACCATCACGGCTACTATAAGCACGTCGCACATCCCCACGGGCCACGCACCATGATTGATGAGAATATTTGTCATTGCTTTATGCGCCAGATACCGGATGAAATTATCGAGGAAGAGCGTAAATTACGTGCTGAACGTAGCGCTGAAAGTTATCGGGAAGCTCCGCCACATTAATACATAAGTTTGTATGCAAAAATCTCCGGCTACCCTTTTGTCAGAATCTTCAACACGGCTGTTTTCTACGGCTGAAAGTTTCTGTCATGCTGTTTAAACGCCGTCTGCGTAAACTATTGTTCTGGCTGGCCGCAATCCTGCTGAGCTGGCCAGTGCTTACCGGCGCGATTATCTGGAACTTTGGACACACAGATTATGCTCAGGACTCAGACTGCATTATTGTGCTCGGCGCAGCGGCTTACCATAAAAAACCCTCACCTGTTTTCAAAGAAAGAATCCACCATGCAATAACGCTGTTTGAAGCAGGCAAAGCGCCCAACATCATCTTCACCGGTGGTTATGGTGACGGCGCACCATATGCAGAAAGTGAAGTGGGTGCGGCATACGCCATTAAAAACGGCATCCCGCCCAACGCTATTCTCAAAGAAACAGTTTCACGCAGCACCCGGCAAAATCTGCTGGAAGCAAAGGCATTAATGCAAAAAGCAGGTTTGCAAAATGCAATTATTGTTAGCGACCCCTTGCACCTGAAACGTGCTGCGATACTGGCGGAAGAAGTGGGAATTACAGCTGTTACTTCCCCAACGCCCACCTCACGCTTTCGCTCACTGGAGAAAAAATTTGAGTTTCTGCCGCGTGAAATTTACTTTTATAGCCGTTATTTGCTCAGCCAAATAATCTGATCGAATTAAGCATAGGAGAATAAATCATCATTCTCACAAGCCGCTTTATTCTTCAGAACCCGCATCCTTTACCAATCGCGGTTTGCTGTTAGCTCTTCGATGTCAGCGTCAAACCCATAAATTCTGGCAAGATTTTCAAAATCCACAGCGATACATTCCCTGGCCGCTGTTTCAATCTCACTCCCCTGCGCATAAAACTCTTCCTGCAAATCATTAAATTTATCCGTTGCCTGGTGAGTCAGGAGATACAACTCATCTAATGTTTTTGGCTGAGCAGCTTCAATTTCAGCACAAAGCCCCAGAAGGATCTCTTTCCCCTTGTCTACAAGTGAATTAGGGAAATAGCTATCTTCATACATTTCCTGTAAGTAGCTATAGTTTATCGCATCAATATTATTGAGATTCATATCAACCCTTCAAAGCTTCCTGCAACAAACACCACGACTGTTTAGGTGTACGCTGCAAAGTCTCAAAATCCACATGCACTAACCCAAAACGCTTGTCATACCCCAATGCCCACTCATAGTTATCCAGTAGCGACCAGATAAAATACCCCTGCACCGGCACTCCCTCAGCAATCGCCTTTTTCACAGCAGCAACATGCTGGTCAATGAAATCAATACGTGCCGAATCCTCAACTACACCGTCAACCACTTTGTCATAAGAAGCCATTCCATTTTCAGTCACATACATCGGCAGACCTTTCGTGTATTCACGATGAATCCAGGTCATAAAATGGTATAGCCCCTCAGGATAAACCTCCCACTCCATCGCTGTTTTAGGCAGCGGCCCTTCGACTTCCCGGCTATATGGGAATATCTCACTACCATCATCAGCTACAAGTTTGCGGGTATAGTAATTCAGCCCAAACCAATCCACGGGCTCTGCGATGGTATCGAAGTCATCCTGATAATTCTGTGGCAAATGTTCCTCAAGCCCTGCCTGCAAAACATCTTCCGGATAAGCTTTCTTAAAGACGCCGCCAAGGAAAAACCGGTTGTAAATACCATCGTACAATTGTGCTGCTTTAGCAGATTCCGCACTATCATCAGCCACATCGGTATATTCAAAATTCAGCACCACACCGAGATTATTCATCCCCAAACCACGCATGACCTCAATGGCTTGTCCATGTGCCAGTAAGACATGGTGCATCGCTCTTGCTGCTGCCCGGATATCACGCAATCCGGGAGCATGATGGCCGAGAAAATGACTTAACCAGGCAATACACCACGGCTCGTTAAACGTCGCTGTCGCATGCAGCCGATCTCCCAGACGCTCACCAACCACTGTTGTAAAATCTGCAAACCAGTTCGCAATATCCCGGTTCCGCCAACCGCCCCGATCCAGCAATGCTGCCGGTAGCTCCCAATGATACAGAGACAAGTAAGGTTTCAGGCCACGCTCCAGCATGCCATCAACCAAACGATCATAAAAATCCAGCCCGGCCTGATTTACCTGGCCACAGCCATCCGGTATCACCCGCGCCCATGAAGTGGAAAAACGATAGGCATCAAACCCACAGGCTTTCACCAGATCAAGATCTTCCTCCCAACGGTGAAAATGGTCACAGGCCAGTGAGCCATCTTCACCCCGCACTACATTGCCGGGTGTCCGGGCAAAAGTATCCCACTGTGATAAGCCGCAACCACCGAACTGACTGCCTTCAATCTGATAAGCCGAAGTCGCCGTGCCAAACTGGAAACCAGCGGGAAAATCACTGCGGGAGAATGAAAACTGCATATTGCTACCTTATTGTTCTAAATGCTTAAATTTCTTCAAACGTCGCCGTCAGCGTTACAAAATCAAAGCGACAGCGCAGTGTTTGCTCTGCTGAAATACGGTCAAACACAATCTGCTGCTC
>JBMZDK010000149.1:0-10098 GCA_049614265.1 Thiolinea sp. | reverse complement strand
TAGCCCTGTAGCTCCAGCATTAGCAGCATGGATGAAACTTCTTCAGTGGTCAACCCTGTTTTAAGGACAATCTGGTCAACCGGTACCGGATCATGGCCTAATGCCTCAAGAATCAGACGATCGTCATTATCCAGTGTGTGTTCAGGCAGTGTTTTGTTTGGTTTTTCACCCGTTTGTACGGCTTTCTTCTTAGTTGCCGGTTTGCCTGGAGGGTTTTGGGATATGCTGGGCTTATTGAGTGATTCACCACTATTGGGAGCGAGAAACAGATGCAGTTGAGTGGCAACTTCTTCCAGAATATCACCGGCAGTCTCCACCAGTTTAGCGCCTTGCCGGATTAACTGGTGACAACCACGGGCCATGGGGTTATGGATAGAGCCAGGAATGGCAAATACCTCTTTGCCTTGTTCCATTGCATGCCGTGCGGTTACCAGTGAGCCACTGCGCAAAGCGGCCTCTACCACCAGGGTGCCAACAGACAGGCCACTGATAATACGATTCCGACGGGGGAAGTTTTTAGCTTGTGGTCTGACTCCTATCGGAAATTCTGACACAATCAGGCCATTTTCAACGATGCGCTCAGCCAACTTACGGTTGCGTGCCGGGTAGATGATATCCATACCGGTAGCAACTACAGCAATGGTTGCACCACCAGCGTCCAGCGCGCCACGATGGCTGTCAGCATCAACACCCAGTGCAAGTCCGCTGGTTATGCAGATACCATTCTGTGCCAGGTAGCTGGCAAAAGCATGGGCATTTTCTTTGCCGCCACTGGTGGGACTACGGCTGCCGACCATTGCAATTTGCGGGTCATTCAGCAATTCAATATTGCCAACAGCGAACAATAACGGCGGTGGCTGGCTGGTGCTTTTCAGCGCAGTTGGGTAGTGCGGGTCTTCTCTGGAAATAATATGCCGGTGTGCCGCACCTTCAAGCCAGCTAAGGTCTTTATCAGCATCCTCAGGTTTTGTTTCACGCAGGATGTCGATTTTTGAGGGCTTTAATCCGGCTTTTGCGAGTTCATGATTGGAGTTGTCCAGCGCATTTGTGATACTGCCAAAATAACTCAGCAAATGCTGCATACCTGCCCCGCCAAATCCGGGTGCGCGCCAAAGTTGCAGCCGGGCGCGGAGTTCTTCTTCACTCAAATTCACGGGGTTTGCTTCTCATTCATTTGCCACCAACCTGTATTGTGATGATGGCAATTCTACAGGAGTCTTGCTGCTTCTACAGGAAGTCAGGTTATCTGCTTCCCGTGAAAGTCAGTATTTTCAATGCTCAGATTGAAAGTCAGGTTGTTATTTTTATCAGGGATTGCCAATTTTATCGCCGTTTTTCACTTCGCGATCAGCATTCAGGATAATGGCATAACTCAGTTGTTCACCGACATTGTACACAATCGCTTCCGCGACCTTTTCCGGAGGTAGCTGAGTTTTCGCATTGTAGCTTTTCAATATAGTGCCCTGAGTGCGGCGGTTAACATCTTTTACAACCAAGCCTTCTGAATACACCCCAAGTGTATGGCCGGGTTTAATGCCTTGTTGTTTCCCTTTGTTGATGACAACGATCATGCAATCCGCACTGAGGTATTTTGCCTGATACAGTGAGACGATCTGACCACGTACTTTGTGGCGTGGCAGCTGGATGGGTGCGCGTAGTGCCTGGGCCTGCTTGTCTTCAGGAAATAAGCGATCACCTTTACGGATAGCATCTTTAGCATCAAGGATAGTCGCGGTGGATAGTTTATCGGCAACATCAATGCGGGCATAAGCCACATAGTCTACCTGGTGGCCAAGCAGTTTACCGGTTTCCGGGTCATGCAGCGGCTTTTCCGGGTGGTATATTGCATGGCGTTCGCCGGGGCGTGGGTTTTTAATGTTTTTAATATACACCCGTTCACCTTCTGCGATCAGCGTGTGATCTTCCTGAGAGGCTAAAACGTAGGGGGCATTTTTGATTGCCGCATCATCCAGCACTCTTGGCCAGGCCAGAAAAGGAGCCAGTGTGGATAACGGTTCGCCATGACCTTTGCGTTCAATACGGATACGCGGTGTCATCTTCATCCCTGTTCCGTTGTTACCAGCCGCTTTGACATAGCCGAAATGGAGTATGTCGCCGGGGCGGATCAGGTGAGGGTTGGCGATACGTTGATTTTTATCCCAGATTTCAGGCCAGTACGACGGTGTATGAAGGAATTTCTTAGCGATACTCCACAGAGTATCTCCTTTTTTCACCGTATATGTTTTAGGAGCAGACGGATTAATCACCATACCATGGGTTTTGCCTGAAGCCTTGCCAGTCGCGCTCCTGTTGTTTTTACCTTGTCGTGCCTTATTTGCCTGACCATGTTGCGGAGGCATGCCATAATACTGGTCATAGTGTTGCATGGCGGCCATACGGTTTCTTTCATCTGCAGCCTTCATGTTTGAGCTACAGCCGTTGAGTACGGCGATACTGCAGAGACAAAAGGCCCGGAAGGTGTGAGAGTAGCACGACATGTTTTCAATCCTTGTGATTATAATTCTGGTTATTATTTCGTTGGATGACTTGCGTTATAATAACGAAATACAGTTAGATGCCGCACCAATTTCAGATTTTCGGTAAATATTATTATGGCCTTATTAGAAATATTACATCACCCCGATCCCCGCCTGCGTAAGAAGGCAGTCCCGGTAACAGAAGTAGACGAAAATATCACTCAGCTGGTGGATGATATGTTTGAGACAATGTATGACGCCCGGGGTATTGGTTTAGCGGCAACTCAGGTCAATGTGCATCAGCGTGTGGTTGTGATCGATTTGTCTGAAGAAAAAGATCAGCCGCTGTGTTTTATTAATGCTGAGATTCTAAGCAAAGAAGGGCAGATGGAACATGAAGAAGGTTGCCTTTCTGTGCCTGAGTATTATGAAAAGGTCACAAGGGCTGAGCGTATACGGGTGAAAGCGCTGGATCGTAAGGGTGAGATCTTTGAAATGGATGCGGATGGTTTGTTAGCGGTTTGCATTCAACATGAACTGGATCATCTGGATGGCAAATTGTTTGTCGATTACCTGTCATCGCTCAAACAACAACGGGTACGAAAGAAACTGGAAAAACTGAAACGCCAGCAAGCGCAGGCTGCTCCGGCACGGGCTAATGCAGGATGACAGCTGTCTTGCGAGTGGTTTACGCAGGAACGCCGGACTTTGCTGTACCGGCATTACGTAGTTTACTGTCGTCACGTCACCAGGTTGTTGCCGTTTATACGCAGCCTGACCGGCCTGCTGGGCGGGGGCGGAAAATTAAGCCGGGGCCGGTGAAACAGCTCGCGCTGGATAATGAAGTGCCGGTGGAGCAACCCTTATCTTTTCGTGATTCATCCGTGATGAAAACCCTGGAAGATTACCAGGCAGACGTCATGGTAGTTGCTGCCTATGGTCTGATCCTGCCGCAGCGGGTATTGGATACTCCCGGATATGGTTGTTTGAATATCCATGGTTCATTACTGCCACGCTGGCGGGGGGCTGCGCCTATTCAACGGGCCATACAGGCTGGTGATGCTGAAACCGGCGTGACTATTATGCAAATGGCGGCCGGACTGGATACCGGTGATATGTTATTGAAGGTGGTTTGCCCGATTAGCCCGGAAGATGGCGGGCAAAGTATTCATGATCACTTGGCTGAAGCAGGAGCTGATGCGCTTTTGCAAACCTTGGATTTACTGTGTGAGGGTAAACTGCAACCTGAGGTGCAGAATGAAAGCCAGGCTTGTTATGCCCATAAGCTAAGCAAGGCGGAAGCTGAAATTGACTGGTCGCAGCCAGCAGTTGTCATTGACCGGCAGATTCGGGCGTTTGATGCCTGGCCAACAGCGTTTAGTTATTATCAGGGTAAGCCGGTACGTTTTTTCAGTTCATTAGTGCCAAATACTGATTCTCTGACGACTGTTTCAACAGAGGTTGCAGAGGGGGCGGATAGCATTTTGCCCGGTACAGTGGTTGCAGAAAGTCGTGATGGCATCGATGTAATGGCAGGTGATCAGGCACTGGTTAGGATAACCAGTCTGCAAATGGCCGGAGGTAAACGTATGTCTGTAGCCGATTTCGTTAATGCCCGAAGTTTGGCCGATATTATATTTGAGTCCTCTCAGGTATCCAGAGACAAGGAGACGGACGCTTGAACAGCCGTGTTGTTGCGATGCGTGTTCTCCTGCGGGTTACCTACCGGGGGGAGTCATTAACCGATGTATTGCAACATGATTCTATCGCGGCTTTGCCGGTTCGTGATCAGGCCTGGGTGCGGAATTTATGTTTTGGCAGTTTGCGTTGGCATGGTCGTTTAGGTGCAATTCTGCGACAAATGCTGGCAAAGCCATTGAAAAAAGCTGATAAGGACATTGAGTGCCTGTTGCGTCTGGGACTCTATCAGCTACTTTATCAGCGCACACCTGATCATGCAGCAGTGAATGAGACTGTTGCAGCAGCGCGAAAGTTGAAAAAGCCCTGGGCGGGGGGGCTGATCAACGGGGTATTGAGGCGCTTTCTGCGGGAACAGGAAGATGTATTAGCAAGGGCGGATGAACAGGAAACAGCACAATACTCTTTTCCTCCCTGGTTAGCAGAGCGCCTGAAAGCAGCCTGGCCTGATGACTGGCAAGATGTCATGCAGGAAAGTAATCAACAGGCGCCGATGATTCTGAGGGTGAATCAACAGCGGCTTAGCACTGCAGCATACCAACAGAAATTGTTGTCAAAAGGCATTAATGCGGAATTTATGCCCGATGTGGATTCGGCATTAATTTTGGAGCAGGCTGTTCCGGTGAGTGACTTGCCGGGGTTTGTTGATGGTGAGGTTTCGGTGCAGGACGGTGCCGCGCAGCTGGCAGCTGGCTTGTTACAATGTGAAGCAGGCCAGAAGGTTCTGGATGCCTGTGCTGCCCCCGGTGGTAAAACCTGTCATATACTTGAACGTTACCAGGGACTGGAAGTGCTGGCTCTGGACAGTAGTGCCGGACGTCTGAAGCAGGTTAGTGAAAACCTGCGACGGTTGAAACTTTCAGCTAAGCTTGAAGCAGACGATGCTGCAAATATAATAAATTGGTGGGATGGTGTTTTATTCGACAGGATTTTGCTGGATGCACCATGCTCTGCAACTGGCGTTATCCGCAGGCATCCCGATATAAAGTTGTTGCGCAAAGATAAGGATATTGCTCAACTGCAACAACAACAGCAGACGTTGTTGCGTGCATTATGGCAAACCCTCAGGCCCGGGGGCTTATTGCTATATGCGACCTGTTCGGTTTTACCGGAAGAAAATAATCATCAGGTTCAGGCTTTTTTGCATGAAACCCCTGACGCAGAACATCAGGAAATCAAGGCAGACTGGGGACGCAGACTGTCGGTTGGACGGCAAATCCTGCCCGGGGATGGAGGTATGGATGGTTTTTACTATGCATTGTTGAAAAAGGCAATGCAGGAAAATTGAGAATGATAAAAAATAATTTTTGGCGGTGTTGGCGGCAATTACTGGTCGTCACTTCGCTGTGGGCGATAATGTTTTCGCTGGGCTATGCGGCTGCAGAACGTATTACTGTGCGGGATTTTTCGATTTACCAGGGAGAAGGGGCAGCTAAAACCAGTCTGGTGGCGGATATCCGTTTTGATTACCAGCTAACGGATTATTTACGGGAAAGTTTACTGAATGGCATTACCCTGCGTAATGAGATTCGGTTCGAGTTAAACTGGCACAGTGACTGGTGGTGGAATAAGACAGAAGGCCTGGATAAAATAACGGCAGACTTGAAGTATGATGCCCTCAGTCGGCAATACCAGCTGGTCAATAAAAAATCGGGGGAAAACTGGAATTTTTCTAATCTGGCTGCTGCATTGGAGCATGTAGGTACTGTGAAAAAATATGCTTTGCCAGCGATACCAGCTGAAGCACTTGAGGGAGATGCTGCGATTTACATTGAAGCAACGCTGGAGCCGGTGGTTTCAAAGTCGCTGGATATCCCATCTAAATTATCTTCACTGTTTAGCGGCGAAGATCATCAGTTAGTAAGTCAGGGAGTATTGTGGTCACTGACTCCCTGAAAATCAATCTGTTCCGGTGGCTGCCGGTTGGGGTAATTGGCATTCTGTTGATTATCTCTTTGACACTGTTGTATCTGGTGACACGTACCAATGTCTATACCAGTGCTTATGTCGATGGTGTGCTTTATCTGAATGGCTTCATGCTGTTACTGTTAAGCGCTGCAATTCTGCTTAATTTGACCCGAATCATTTATCAATGGCATACCCGCCAGGCCGGTTCACGTTTCACACTGCGGCTAATGGCTGGATTTCTGGCGCTTACGCTATTGCCGGTTGTCATAGTGTCGTTTTTCTCGATGAATTTTATTGGCAAGAACATCAGCCGCCAGTTGGATGGCCGGGTTGAGCGTGCATTGGGTGATGCGTTGGAGTTGTCGGAAATGTCATTGGCGATCCGTAGCAGTACGCATCTGCAGCAGCTATCAGCACTGGCCGGAGAGCTGCCGGGCAAGAACAGGTTGGAAACGGCGGCCTTAATTGATGACTGGCGTGCGCAGGCCGGGGCATTTGAGGCTGTATTATTTTCTGAAGATCTGAGTTATGTGGCCAATAGCACCGATAATCTGGGTGGATTGGTGCCATTGTTTTCGGCTAATGATCTGATGAATAGTTTGTCCGGGCGTAATGCTTATTACCGTACCGGTGTGGCGACAGAAAATGGCCAGCAAAACCGGTTTTCCCGGGTGGCACTTCGTCTGCGCTATGGGATTGATGAGAAACCCGGAATTTTGACCGCACTGTTTTACCTGACTGAACGAGAGCGCAGCCTGGCCGAAAATGTGCTTGCTGTACGCAATGAATACAAAGAAATTAGTTTTGGCCGCACAACACTCAAAAAGGCATTTCGGGTTGCCTTGTTGATTATTGTGGTGTTGACGGTTTTGTTTGCTTTGTGGGCGGCCTTTATATTCTCCCGGCGACTGACACAACCGGTACGCGACCTGGTTGAGGGGACATTGGCTGTGGCCTCTGGTGATTTGCAGAAAAAATTACCTGTTTCTGATCGCGATGATTTTAGCTTGCTGGCGCGATCCTTCAATACGATGACCAAGCGACTGTCGAATGTACAGCAGGAACGGGAGCAGGCACGGAACCAACTACAGCAGGAACACGATTATCTGGATGTGGTGCTTGGGCATTTATCATCAGGTGTGGTGACGCTGGACGAGCAAATGATTATTCGGCGTGCAAATACCTCAGCCGACCAGATTCTCCGGCACCCTCTGCAGCAACAGGTTGGCAGGCGTTTCAGTGATGTGTGCCACGAACTGGAAGGGCTCAAGCCGTTTCTGGAAGCCTTGCAGCCCTGGCTGCAGGCGCCGCAAAATGACTGGCAGTCAGAGGTGGAACTGGCAGCAGATGGGCAGCGTAAATTGCTTATCTGCCGTGGCGCAAGTTTGCCGAACCATGCCATCCAGCAGCAGGGCTATGTCCTGGTGTTTGAGGATGTGACTGATGTGGTGCAGGCAGAACATGATGCTGCCTGGGGTGAGGTAGCGCGGCGCTTAGCACATGAGATTAAAAACCCGCTAACGCCAATCCAGCTTTCAGCTGAGCGTCTGGCGCGTAAATTATCCAGGGATCTGGATCATGATGCGGAAGCTTTTCTTTCCCGCATGACCGGCACTATTATTCAGCAAGTCGATACGCTTAAGTCCATGGTGAATGCTTTTAGTGAATACGCTAAAGCGCCTGCGCTGGTGATTCAGCAGGTGGATCTGAATAAGATTATTGCCGATGTTGCCGAGTTATACCGGGGTAATGAGCAGGGTGTCGTGCTGAAACTGGCGCTGGAAGATCTGCCGGTCATTGCAGCTGATCCGCACCGGATGCGCCAGTTATTAGTTAACTTATTGAAAAATGCACTGGAAGCAATCAGTCTTGATTCTAATAGTGCCAATTCCGGAGAAATTTTGATTAGCAGCCATGTTGTGCATACAGAAGCAAGTGCGGAACTGGTTGTGTCATTACAGGATAGCGGGCCGGGAATACCGGAAGAATTATTGCCCAAATTGTTTGAGCCTTATGTGACCAGTAAACGGAAAGGTACCGGTTTAGGACTTGCGATTGTTAAAAAAATTGTTGAAGAACATGATGGTCGGTTAAGTGCAAGGAATGCAGAACCAAAAGGCGCTATTATTACAATAACGTTGCCATTAAATAATGCGGGAAGCATGCGGGGAAACTAAAGGAGATTGGATGATGACAGCACAATTCATAATGGTTGTGGATGACGAGCCGGATATTCGTCAGCTGGTAAGCGAGATACTTGAGGACGAAGGTTATAAGGTCGCGGTGGCGGAAGATGCTGCTAAAGCCAGAGAATTATACCGGCAGCGTAAGCCTGATCTGGTGTTGTTGGATATCTGGATGCCGGGACAGGATGGTATTTCGCTGCTGAAAGAATGGCGGGATGAGGATGCTTTGCATTGTCCGGTCATTATGATGTCGGGCCATGGCACGATTGAAACGGCGGTTGAGGCTACCAAGCTTGGTGCTTACGACTTTATTGAAAAACCGCTGTCAATGGCCAAGATGCTGCTGACATTAGAAAATGCGTTGCGCACCAGCCTGTTGGAGCAGGAAAATCAGGGATTACGTCGACAGGTAACAACCGGCCAGGATGTGGTTGGTAGTAGTCAGACATTGCAACAATTACGTGATCAGGCTTCGCGTGTTGCTCAACATGAGCCTTGTGTACTGCTCTATGGTGAACCGGGTTCAGGTAAAGAAGCGCTGGCGCGTTATATCCACGCTAACAGCTCACGCAAGCAACGGTCTTTCACTAAAGTTGTATTATCTTTGCTCAGTAGTGAGGATATGGCACGGCAGCTATTCGGCTATGTCGAAAAGGGGCGGGTACACCATGGCTTGCTGGATGAGTGCAATGGTGGTTTTCTGTACATGGCTGAGGTGTTTGAACTGGATGAAGACAGTCAGGCTCGCTTGTTAGGTGCATTAAAAGATAGTTATTTTCTGCGTATTAACGGCCAGGAGAAGGTGGACTTCGACCTGAAACTGGTGGTGTCCTCAACACATGATTTGCAGGATGATGTGTTAGCGGAACGTTTCAGCGAAGAACTGTATTACCTGTTGAATGTGGTACCGATTCAGGTGCCTGCGTTACGTGATCACCCTGAGGATGTGCCTGAGTTGCTGAATTATTATGTGAATCAGTTGACGGCTCAGGATGGATTGCCCTATCGGCATTTTTCGTTAGCTGCGCAAAACTTTCTGCGTAATCAGCGCTGGCCCGGCAATGTGCTGGAGTTGCGTAATCTGGTGCAGCGCTTGCTGATTCTGGGCACCGAGGTGGATATTAGCCTGGAGGAAGCGGAAGAAGCAGTTGGTGCCATTATCCCGGTGTTTGCCAGCGATGGTGGCTATATGCCGGAAAATTTGTATGACCTGCCGCTGCGTCAGGCACGTGAGCAGTTTGAGCATGATTATTTGGTGTATCAGCTCAAACAGGTCGAAGGAAATGTCAGCAAACTGGCAGAAAAAGTGAAAATGGAGCGTACCCATTTATACCGTAAAATGCGTTCTCTGAATGTTGACCCGAAAAAATACGGCCGTTAAACAGTGCTGCGGGCGCTGAATAATACATTATGAAAGTATTAATTCTGGGTGCGGGTCAGGTTGGCCGGTCGGTGGCAGAAGTGCTGGCCAACGAAGATAATGATGTCACCATTGTTGATACCGAAGTTTCGGTGTTGCGTGAGTTGCGCGAAAAACTCGATGTGCGTACGGAAATTGGCCAGGCTTCATATCCACGGGTACTGGAACGTGCCGGGGTTAAAGATGTTGATATGCTGATTGCTGTTACGAACAGTGATGAAGTCAATATGATTGCCTGTCAGGTTGCTTTTACGCTTTATCGCACTCCGACTAAAATAGCCCGTATCCGTTCTTCCCATTATCTTCAGCATCCGCGTCTGTTTGTGCAGGAAGCGCTGCCCATTGATGTATTAATCAGTCCTGAGCAATTGGTAACGGAACATGCTTTCCGCCTGATTTCTCACCCTGG
>JBMZDK010000148.1:0-10154 GCA_049614265.1 Thiolinea sp. | reverse complement strand
CCGCGATCTGAAGCAGGCACTTCGGTCACATCACGACCACCAATTTGCACGCTGCCGGAGGTGCTGCTTTCCAGTCCACAGATCATGCGCAACAAGGTTGATTTACCGCACCCGGATGGCCCAAGTAATACGGTGAAAGATTTCTCCGGCACAGTGAATGAAACGTCTTTTACTGCTTTGACATCGCCAAAGGTACGACACAATTTTGTAATTTCAATACCGCTCATGCGCCCTCTTCCTCGTTACAAATAATCAGCTCAGCATCTGATGCACTAATCAGGTCGATAATGGCCTGCGGCGGTGGCTGATCACAAAAGACTTTACTGACATCTTCAATCTGCCCGCCACGCACATGGGCTGAGCGGCCAAATTTATGGTGATCCAGCACTAAATAGCTCTCACGGCAGTTGCGGCGAATAATATTGCGCACCCGCACTTCTTCATCATAGAAATCTAATAAGCTGCCATCAGCATCCACACCAGCCACACCAAAGATGCCAATGTCGGTTTTATAAGACTCAAAAAAATCTTCGACCGCACCACCTAGCACATCATGATCTTCATTCCGCAAACGACCACCGGAAATAGTGACTTCAAAGCCAGGATTACCACTGGAGATTTGCGCGACGTTCAGGCTATTGGTGAATAGACGTAGCCCTTCATGCTTAAGCAAAGCCCTGGCGACAATTTCTGGCGTAGTACCAATACCTACCGATAATGAGCTACCGTTTTGCACATACTTTGCTACAGTTTCAGCCACCAGCATTTTGCCGCTGCGGTTTAACACCTGCCGTGAGCCATAGGCCAGATTGCCCTTGGTAGACAGCGGTTCTACCCCACCATGCCGCCGCCGCGCCAAACCCAAGTCACAGAGCGCATTAACATCACGCCGGATCGTTTGTGTGGTGACCGCAAACTTTTCTGCCAGCGATTCCACCGTCAAAAAAGCTTCTTCACGCAATAATTCCGAGATAGCCGCTTGCCTATCAGTTAGATTCATATGAATAAAAAAATGTTCATTAGAGCTATCGACCATAAAGGAAATCAGATTAAGCGTCAATAATGTTAAAATATTTAACAAATCAACCCTAAATCATTACCAACCACAAACACGAGCTCTTAATGATTATTCATACGAACTATGATATATGTTCATTTGAATAATTCTTCACTGGAAAAACTGATGCTGCAACTCGCTGAGCTAAGCCTGGAACAACGACAAATGATCAAGGTGGTTTTAACGGATATAGACGATACCGTTACCACTGACGGGCGACTCACCGGCCAGGCTTATGTGGCCATGGAAAGATTACGGGAAGCCGGTTTTTTACTGATACCAGTCACCGGACGCTGTGCGGGCTGGTGTGATCATATCGCCAGAATGTGGCCTGTGGATGCCGTTGTTGGTGAAAACGGTGCTTTTTATCTGCGCTATGATCATAACAGTAGAACGTTGCACAAACATTACAGCCAACCTGAAACCATACGCATGGAGAATGCCGGAAGACTGGCGACATTACGCAAAACCATTATGGCCACCTTACCGGGTATCACCGTAACCTCAGACCAACATTACCGGGAGACCGATCTGGCAATTGATATCGCCGAGGATGTCACAAAACGCCCCGCAACAGACATCCGGCAAATAGTTGACCTGATGCAGTCAGCGGGTGCCACAGCTAAAGTCAGCTCTATTCACATTAATTGCTGGCTGGGTGATCACAGCAAACTGTCTACCACACTAACCGCTTTACATGACTGCTTTGGCATTGGTGCTGAACGCCTGCAACGCGAGGTTTTATTTGTTGGCGACTCACCGAACGACTCAACAATGTTCGCTTACTTTGAGCATTCAGTTGGCGTCGCCAATGTACTCGATACACTGGAATACTTAACCGAACGCCCAACCTACATCACCAATAACAAGGCGGGCAGCGGGTTTGTTGAATTAGTCGATCACCTGTTAACCGGACAATGAACACTCCTACACATCACATCTATACTGCATGACTTTATTTATCGAATTACTTGGTTCAATCGCCCTGCTCCTCTGGGGATTAAGAATGGTGCGCACCGGCATTATGCGGGCTTACGGCACCTCTCTGAAACGCCTGGCGCAGCATACTGAAAACCGCATATTGCCTGCTTTTGGCTCTGGCCTGATAGTTGCCACCTTATTACAAAGCAGCACAGCCACCGCCTTAATTGCCGCAGCATTTTCCGGCCAGGGTGTTGTCAGCACAGCTTCTGCATTTATTTTTATTCTGGGCGCTGATGTTGGAACTGCGATTGCCGTTTTAATCGTTTCACAAAAGCTCACGGGGCTAACCTATTTTCTCCTTGCCGCTGGTGTGTTTGGCTTTCTTCTGTCTGACACCAATAAACAGCTGAACAGCTTTCGCGCCCTATCAGGACTGGGGTTAATCCTGCTGGCCCTGAGCATGATTTCCGCCACAGCACTTGAACTGTCGGCAGCGGAAGAGTTCCTGCTGATTATCCAGGTGCTGGAAACACAGCCCGCCATTCTGATGTTATTCGCTTTATTGATGACCTATCTCGCACATTCAAGCCTGGCGGTAGTGTTATTAGCCAGTGGCTTTTTTGCTTCCGGCCTGGTCGGACTGGAAGGCGGACTGGTTCTGGTATTGGGCGCCAACCTTGGCAGCGGTCTGCTACCCGTTATTTCAAGCTGGAACAATAATGTTGAAGCACGCATTCCTGTCACCGCTAACCTGCTGATAAGAGCGATTGGTGTTGCTATAGCCTTCCTGTTGCTTGGCCCTCTGATTGCACAAAGCCCGGTCTGGATTAACAACTGGCTGATTCCGGCAGCAACAGAACAGGGAATCGATCTTTCCCCCTTATTATCCGTGTACCTGGCACCGGCAGCCTTTCACCTCGCTCTGAATTTATGCGTTGCTTTCCTCGGCATTCTGTTTTCCTCCCCGCTGATCCGGATCACCAGTCATCTACTGCCGCAAAATCCGGATGAAGAGGACGAATCAAAACCCAAGCACCTCGACTTCAATAATTTCTCATCACCCGCGCACTCGCTTGCCTGTGCTAAAAGGGAGACGCTGAATATGGCCGACATCACCCAAAACATGTTGCGCCTGTCATTGAATGTATTGCGTGATCAAGACGAAAACCTGCGTCAGCGCATTATGCTGATGGATGATAATATCGACCGGCTTTACATTGAAATTAAATTGTATATCGCCCGTGTGCTACAGGAAGAACTCACCCGCGAAGAAAGCCAGCTGGCACTGGATTTACTGAGTTTTACAACCAATATGGAGCATATCGGCGATATCATTGATGGCGGGTTGATGGCGCTGGCCGGGAAAAAAATTACCGACCAGATACAGTTCTCAGACGAAGGCCTTGCCGAAATCAGCAAGATGCATCAATTAGTCTGCAGCAATTTTGAACTGGCTGTAAATACTTATATTTCCGGCGACAGCGAACTGGCTCACCAGCTTTATGAGACCAAAGCTGAATTACGCAAGCTGGAAAAGCACTCGGTTGTTACGCACTTAAACCGACTCGGTATGGGCGTGCCCGACAGCCTTGCTACCAGTGCCTTACATATCGATGTTTTACGGGATCTCAAACGCATAAACAGTCATATTTCATCAACAGCTTACCTTGTGTTAAATGCCTCAGGAGAAGTGCTTGATAGAAGCTGGAAAAGCAGAGCACAATTGATGGATAAGAAACGGCAGCAACAGGAGGCGTGAGTCATACTGTTTCCAGGTAAAGTGTCAATTCATCAAACAGAAGATACATATTGCACCAACCGCTCAGGTTTGCCATCAGCCTGCTTACAGAAGGCGCCATCCGTTTTGGGATACGTCAGAAGGCTACTTCAGAGTTTCGCGATACTCGTATCATAACTGCAAACTTGCCTTTCCTCAGGGTATCCAACGCGAAGGAAATTGAGTTATTCTTGCCTTCTACTGGTAATTTACAGCCCCGTTTTGTCTTCATCATTGACACAGGTAGCTAAGCAAAAACTTATTCAGGAGCCACTGCATGACAAACCAAAATCACAACCCTGCTGAAATGGTTAATCTTGAGCACTACCCCATCACTGATTTAACTTCTGTGACAGGTGCGGCATTTGCACGTGCCTCAAGAGAAGAATATGAAAAAACGGGCTTGTGTATGCTGCCGGATTTCATCCTGCCTTCGGCTTTGACTGCGCTGGCAGATGAAGCAAATGACTGCACGGGTGATGCCTATTTCTGTAAGAGTTCACACAATGCATACCTGACCGATGACGATAGCGGCTTAGCGAAAGACGACATTGCACGTCGCCAGGAACAAACGTTTGTCGGCTCAGTACCTTATGACCGGATTGACCGTCAAAGCCGTCTGAATGCGCTGTATGAATGGGATGCACTGAAGGATTTTATTGCTTATGTGTTGGACAAAGACACCTTCCACCGCTTCGCCGATCCGTTTGGTGCCTGTTCGATTAATGTATTTGTCGATGGCGGTGAACATGGCTGGCACTTTGATGAATCCGAATTCACGGTGACATTGATGCTGCAGCCGCCGGAGAAAGGTGGAACGTTTGAATACCTGCCGTTGATTCGTGGACTGGAAAATGAGAAAGAACTGGTGGCTGGTGTATTGGATGGTAAGCGTGATGGTGTGGTTGAGTTGCCGTTTACTGCCGGGACGCTGTTGATTTTTGGTGGCCGCCAGACCATTCACCGGGTGACCCGTGTTGAGGGAGAGCGTCCGCGTTTGGTGCCGGTATTGTGCTATAGCGAAACACCTAATCTACAGAACAGTGAAACAGTACGCCAATTATTCTGGGGACGCCGTGGCCCTGATGATGAACCAATAAGTAATGGCAGTGTGGTGGCAGCATGAGTGTGACAACTGAAACATTTACAGCGCGTTTGGCCGATAAAATTTCCGCCGAACAGATTGCAGAATACCGCCAAAACGGCGCGATCTGCCTGCGCGGTTTATTTGATCAGGACTGGCTGGATCAACTGGCCGTTGGGGTGGAGAAAAATTTTGCTGATCCCGGCCCGTGGAACACAGTGTATACACCACAAGGCGAACCCGGCGGATTTTATGATGACTACTGTAACTGGCAGCGCATCAATGAATACGAAGATTTCATCAAACAGTCACCGGCGGCAGAGTTAGCGGCCCGCCTGATGGAGTCAGCCACAGCACGAATTTATCATGAACATGTTTTGGTGAAAGAACCGGGCACCAAAGAACGCACCCCGTGGCATCATGACCTGCCGTATTATGGCGTGGATGGTGATCAGCTTTGTTCGATCTGGCTGCCACTGGATAAAGTGCCACAAAGTGCCTGCCCGGAGTTTGTCGCCGGATCGCATAATAGCGGGGTGCTGTATTACCCGCGCCTGTTTATTAATAACACCAACTATGCCGACGGCATTCCCGGTTTTGAAACTATTCCGGATATTAGTGCGCGGCAGGATGAGTATGAATTGCTGTCCTGGGATCTGGATTTAGGGGATTGCATTGTGTTTCACATGCGTACAGTGCATGGTGCACCTGCGACCAGCGGACTGACTTCGCGGCGTAGGGCGTTTTCAACACGCTGGGCCGGGGATGATGCGCGCTTTGCTAAACGGGCGTGGAAAACGTCACCGCCTTATCCTGAGGTGGATTTGGAGCCAGGGGATGAGATGGTGCATAGTTCATTTCCGGTTTGCTGGCAGCGCGCTTAATCTAACGCGGATAAACCGGAACAGGCCACCGGATTGGAATCCACTGTTCATTTGCGCCTTGCCGGTGATAATCCTGCCGAAAACATTCAATGATTCCTTGAATACAGCTCAAACAAAGCTATAAACCCGCGCCGGATTATCAACAATCAACGTATTAACCTGCGTCTCATCCAACCCGCGCTGATACAACCTCGGCACCACATTGGTAATCAAATGGTCATAGCCCAAACCACCATAGGCATGCAGCCGGTGTTTTGTCGCCACATCATGCGATAACAAAATCTGTTTTTCATAACCCTGCTCAAAGTGCCACAGTATCACATCCATGCGCTGTGCATCTGACGGCATGTCCACATCCGGATTTGGCGGATAATACGAGCTTTCGTTACCAAACAAATCGTATTCCAGATAACAGCCGGTTTGCGCTAATTCTTCCAGCCAGTCACGCTCAAGACAGGTGCGGTCAATATGGCAAATAATCGTGCGACTTAAATTCCCACCTGCCTTCGCGATTTCCTCCGCAATTTCCAGCGGTGACTGTGGATCACGCCCCGGATGAATCATCAGCGCCGCGCCAGTTTCCAATTGCGCCGCCACCGCAGCACGCAGACTCTTCTTCTCATTCTTCCACCACGGATAAGTACAGCCGACTTCACCAATCAATCCAGCCTTAATCCGCGTATTCCCGACACCCTGCTCAATATCTTTCACGATCTCAGCGGTAATCGCTTCTTCACTCAGCTCATCCATATGGTCGGGGTGGGTGGAGCCAATGTAATAACCCGCGCCCATAATAATATTCATCCCCGTCAGCCGCGCAATACGTGCCAGTGCATTCGGGTCACGCCCCAAGCCGACATTGGTTGGATCAACAATACTATGCCCACCGGCAGCCATAAACCGCTTCAGCTCAGATACCGCCAGCTCTTCGTCTTTCAGCTCAACATTGTCCAGATTAGACGTCCAGTTGTAGCCCACCCAACCCCGGTTCTCCAGCGTGATTTTCTGGTGCGCCAGACCTTTCTGACTGATTTCCTCCGGCTCAACATACATAAACGTACCGTCAATCAACACATGATCATGCGCCAGCGTTACACCCAATTGATCACCATCAATCAGACCTAAAACGGTTTGTACCTTGCCTGCTTTACTCTCTCTATTCATTATTTAAACTTGCTCCAGAAGATACGGGAAAAACGTTAACGGCAGAGTATCTGACTCAGCAGATCCCTGAACGTAGCCGAAGGGTCAGTCACCCAAAATAGCAACAGCACTGATTTCCACCAACAGGTCTTCAAAAGCAAAATCAACACCACCCACTACTGTTGCACTGGGGCCAGGTGCCTCGAAAACTTCTGCGCGCGCATCAATGGCAGCCTGTCGGTAGCGAATGTCACTAAGGAAGATATTCAGCGAAACCACATCATCCATAGTGCCACCCGCTGCTTCCATATAGTCCCGAATGTTCTTAAAACACTGCTGACACTGTACCAAAGCATCACCGGCACCGACTAACTCACCATTGTCATACGCAATCTGGCCGGAGATAAACACCTGATTCCCCTTCACGATACATTGAGAGCCAACACGGGCATCAGCGGGTTCGGCGATATTAGGCAGCGTAATATTTTTTCTGGTCATGATAATTATGTATTCCGTTCTGTAGATTCGTTGTTGACTGGCCCGATCACGCGATCAAGCACATAATTTGAAAATTCATAGACTGTCTGTTCTTCGCGCGGCGAATAGCGACAGGGGCGGGCATAACGACTCACAATGCCACGATGCACGACTTCGCAAATATCCTTGTCCTCCTTAATAAACAAGGCCATTGGCGGGTAATATTTTTCTTCCGCTTCGCGCTCAAATGCTTCCAGTGCCACCGTGGCTTTCGGAAAACAACACCAGGTCACAATCCGTGTCCAGTCCGGCCCTTCGGGAAAATACTGGTGGAAGGTAATGCGATCCGGCGGCAGATTCATCAACAGGTGCGGATAAAACACCATAAAGTGCGTGCGTTCCTGATCATATGCTGACAAGCCCTCAATAAACGGCAGCGTTTTATTGCGCGGTACGTACAGGCCGTTTTCATTGTCGCTACTGTTAATAGCATAAACGCCCGGCTCACCTTCAGCATCGAACTTGTTATTCACCGCACCGGGATAATAGGTATCCAGCGACTCCCGGTGAACAGTACGCACATGATAACCTTCGCGTGAATTTTCTACCCAGATTTTCCAGTTAGCATTAAAACGGTTCTCCCATTTTTTGGTGACCACCATGTCCTGCATGTTGTAATCGGCAAAGCGTGTCGGCAAATCCCCCAGACATTCATACAACGGTTTAGCATTATCATCAAAATTCATGAATACAAAACCCGCCCAAATCTCGGTGCGGAAGCTTGGCAGATTATTTTCACTTTTATTGAAACACTTCGCCTGTTCCATCGAGCGCGCACCGATCAGCTCACCTTCCAGCGAATAACTCCAGGCATGATACGGACATACCAGCACTTTGCAGTTACCCGTGCCTACAGCCAGCTCCGCCGCCCGATGGCGGCAGACTGCGGATAAGGTACGCACGACATTGTCCTTACCCCGGACAACAATCAACGGCTCGCCCGCAATATCAACCCGGACATAATCACCGACATTGGGAATTTCTTCCAGACGTGTGACCTGTAACCACTCTTTGAGGAAGATAGTTTCCATTTCTTTGTCGTACCACTCCTGTGAGGTATACACCTCAGCGGGTAAGGGACTGGCCTCTTCAATGGGTAAACGTGTGTTAGCGTATTTTTCAGGTGAGAAAATTGAATCGCCCATAAGTCCTCCTCCGGAATTTATGATGAATTCACGGGTAACAGTTTGCCAATATTTAGCTGAGTGTAGCTGAAACCGAATCGGGTTTGTACTGGCAAACCTGCGAGTTGCTGTGGTTAACTGTGAATAGGATAATCACCGGTAATCGCAGATAGGGGAAAAGTATGTCAGCCAATCACGATATTCAGCACCTGGAATATTCCATCGAATTAGCCGATGAGGCTGTAGCTGAAGGTAACCATCCGTTTGGTGCGGTGTTAGTAGATGCAGATGGCAAAGTATTAGCTGTCGGCAAAAATTCTTATTCGGTTGATCGTGGGCCGGGGCACGCAGAGACAAATCTGGCACGTGATGCAGCAAAACGCTTTGATATGGAGACCCTGCGTGGTTCGACGCTATACACTTCGGTTGAACCGTGTTCTATGTGTGCGGGTACGATTTACTGGGCTGAAATTGGGACTGTAGTATTCGGAATGACTGAGCGCCGTTTGGGTGAGCTGACAGGGGAAGACCCGGAAAATCCAACTCAGGATCTGGAGTGCCGGGTGATTTTTGAATCCGGACGGCGTCCGGTTGAAGTGCGTGGGCCTTATGCTGAGCTGGAAGACAGGATTGCGGCGCAACATCGGGCTTACTGGAAAAGCGGTGAGCATGGGTGATGGCGAGTGTTCCGGTTGGATTGACCGATAATCTCCCTGCAGGCCGGGTTATGCGAGCCTGGGTTGAGGGCGCTGAACTGGTAGTCTGGCGTAGTGCCAGCGGTAAGTTATCAGCCTGGGATAATCGCTGTCCACACCGGGGGATGCGCCTGTCTCATGGTTTTGTACGCGGCGAATCCTTAGCCTGTATTTATCATGGCTGGCATTACGGAACGGAAGGCCAGTGTCATTATATTCCCGCGCACCCTGAACTGACGCCGCATAAATCTATCTGTACGGTCTCGCATGAGATTACAGAGCAAAACGGCGTTTTGTGGGTGACACAACAAAGCCAGACTGATTTGCCACCTATACCAGCAGGCTTGCAGGCTGTGCGCACGATTACCTTTGAGTGTCCGCCAGATTTGCTGTTGGATTGCCTTGGCAACAGCGAGATCGTGGATGAAAACGGTGTAAGGTTATTGGCTGGTAAAACACCGTCGTTTCCTATGATGCTGACTTATAGTGCCGACACCAGTGATTTCATCGTGATTTTACTCGTACAGAAGGTCGCGGAGCATTCTGCTAATGTTCACATGCTATGCAGTCAGCACTGGTCGGTCGCAGGTAAAGTTAGTCTTTCTCGTTGGTGTGATGCCACGCGGCGCAGGGTAGAAGATCTGCACGATTCAGCAGGTGTGGAGCGATGAGCAAGTTAGAGACCGCAAGACGAGATTGGTATCCAGTTGCGATGGCTGATGAGTTGCAGCCCGGTGACAGCAGGCGCTCCCGACTGTTAGAAGAAGATATTCTGTTACGTGCTGAACAGGATGGCACAATAACGGTTCACTCCGGTGAAACACAGTGGTTAACACAAATTGCCTATGGGCATATCTGGACATCTCCCAGCCAATCACCCCGCACTCTGTTTGCCATTCCGGAGGCGGCGGAAAACGGACGCAGGCTCG
>JBMZDK010000147.1:0-10161 GCA_049614265.1 Thiolinea sp. | reverse complement strand
GAGTAACAAGGAATATTGACTCCAACATGATAAACGGCTTTTTTGCCAGTTATCCTGACTGAAAAATCTTAACAAGTCTCATCTACTGCTCACGATTGTGTCACTAACCAAATTTAACAATACACTCATCACCAAAACCTTGTCGAACGCAACCCTGTAGTAGCATTATTCATATCTGTCCGCACACACCCAAATTAATTAATCACACCCAAAATTGCGATTAATTAACCAGAAAAAACACACCAGCTACTTTAGAGTAGGATATTTTCAAGAGTACAAAGGAAAAATATGAGAAAGCCATCCCCCCTCCTATGGACAGGTGCAATCTGTACCTTGTTCTCATCCTCCGTGAATGCCATTGAAATCATGCCTTACCCGGAGGCAAAACCAATTGGAGTCAGCCTGGAATGGTATCAACACGAACTGGACATGGAAGTGCTTGAAATACAGGCAAACATTCCCGGTATTAACAATGCAATGCTGGACTCCATGGCAGGCCAGCTCACATCCCAAAATAATCTTGAATTGATTAATTTACGCCTGGACTATCAGGCTTTGCCCTGGCTCACTGTTTATGGTTCTGTCGGCAAAATTACTGACCAAGCTGAAGTGAATTTTTCAGCGGTATTGCCCGGTGTTTCCAACATGAATGTGGAAAACAATGGCACGGCCTACTCGCTTGGTGCAAGAACAAATCACCAATTTGGTCAGTGGCTAACCTCAGTCAATGTTGCCCATAGTCGCCTTGATCTGGATAACAACAGTGAAACGGTTAGCGTCACTAGCCTTGTACCTTCTATTGGTCTGAAAACCGACTATGGCAACATTAGCGGCAGTCTGGTTTACCAGGCCGTTAAAGCAAGCTACTCCGGCACAGCCACAGTACCTCTGATCGGTGAAATCCCAGTGACTGTGGAAGCAGAAAACAAAGATGCATTCCAGATAATGGCGGGGTGGCAACTACCACTGGCAAATGACTATTACATCAATGCCGATATAGGCTTAAACGGGGAAAAGCAATTTCTCCTGCAGCTCAATAAGCGCTTTTAAAGGCAGCTGTATTTTTAGTGGATTGGTTTTACCTTTGTAAAATTTCAAAACAATCGGCTTTACCCATTAGGGTAAAAACACAGCTAAAACAGTCCTTACAAGCTATCAGGAGGTAACGAGTTTATAACCTTTACCTCTTATAGTACGGATGTATTGAGGCTTTGATGGGTTGCTTTCAAGCTTCTTGCGTAACTTATTGATATGTATGTCAATACTTCTGTCTAATGGATTGTGCTCAGTCCCCTTAAGATTAAGCATAATTTCATCACGGTTTAAAGCCGTATTTTGGTTGATGTATAACAGTCTCAGCAGTTCGGCCTCCATAGAGGTGAGGCGAACATCTTCTTCGCCTTCTCCGATAATGACTCTGCTACCATCAATATCGACTTTCATATTACCAATAACAAAATACTTCTCTTTCCTTTTCGGTTTATTTTTAGTAAGAATTCGGTTAATCCTCAACAAAACTTCCTTGTTGTAGAATGGCTTAATAATATAATCAACAGCACCGTTTTCTAATCCGCTAAGCCGGTCATTTTTTGAATTAAGCATCGAAATAATGACCGTTGGTATATGAGGATAATATTCATTTATCCAGCTTAACCAATAGAAACCATCTTTTTCCGGGTTTGGCAATATTCTATCAAGAATAATTAAATCGATATTAGACCTGTTTAACGCCTTAGGAATAGCAGAACCATCGTTAATACCCTGAGGTTCGTAGTCATTTTGAACTAAAAACTTGCATAAAAAATCACACAAGATACTGTCGTCCTCGACAACCAATACTTTCTTTTTATTAACCATCAACAAGTAAGGTACTCCATCTATTCTAATTTACATTGATGTGTAATGTCCCGCTGTCGATGACTGTAAAAGGATAAACCTTATCACCAACTTCTTTGTCAATATTCTTCATTTTTCTCTGCAGGCTAAACTGCCGAACGGAAGCATTGCCTTTTAGCACCTCACCTTCGATTAATATCGTTTCTCCTGCACGTCCAACAACAACATCTCCGGCTTTCAGTTCCCTCGCCGATACTTCTAATTCAACCTCGTCACGAATCACCCATACGTTTGTTGGGACATTGCCATTATGTACCGAGTAATAATTTATTAAGTTCCCTGTTTTCAAAACGAATTCACGCCGGAAAAGGCCTATAGTTAATAACAGGGACAAATAAAAATAATGTTGTGTAAGCAGAGTCGCAGACACTCCGATCATTTCAAAAACAACTAATGGAGACCTGACTTCTTTTTTTGGAGAGTGTTTCAGGGCCTTAAGAAAACCCGCCAGACCATAACCCAGTACAGGCAGGCCGATTAACATAATCGGGCGGTAAAAAAGGCTACCGGCAGAAACCAACGCAATCGCATAGAGAGAAGACCGGTAACTGTGTTTCACCTCTTCAACATCATCATACGCTGGCGAACTCTGGTCGATGCTGAGCAAGCCAGAATCCTTTACAGGTGAGTGATATCGGGCCGGAACACTACGTTGCTTCTTACGCTTGTATATTTTCTTCCAGGCATAAGCAGAAATACCTCCAACCAGTATCAGAGTAAAGTTAATCACAACACACTACACTTCATGAAATTACTCATACCAACAACGACAAAACTGATGCATTGAATCACATTAAATTTGGTTGTCAGCACAGTAAAGATGCAAAACTCACGGCACTACGCCCGACAGATAGAAGACACTCACGTAATCATAGAATTTTTAATGATTACTTACATCACCTTAACAAGATGCTAGCATTAATCCCATATGAATGAGTTGTTTTTAAGCATTACGTATGTAAAGAAATGTAAACATAACCATTCCAGACGTGTTCTCATCCAGGCGAAAAGCCTGCAGCGCCCAAGTAGATACTGAGTGACTGTCAGGCCGCATTAGCCGAATAACCAACGCCTGTATTTGCCGGATTACCGCAAAGATCAGTAATTGTCTCCAAAATACAACGGGTCACCGCTGGATTGTGGTTGGCGTACTCCATTGGAGACATGCCATATTTACCAAACACATCTATAGCACGACGTTCTTTTGCCCTCAGCGCATTAGCGAATAACTGACCAGCCACTTCACGTTGTGTTGACGACCCCGTTCCAGCGCCGAGAATTGAAATTCCCCCTTCATAAAACTGAATGATGGACAGTGCATCAGTCATTGGCCATGAGTAAGTGAGTTCAGTAAAATCATTATAGTTATCACCCAGATTGATATTACAGGCTTCATAAGCACACAACGCAGGCACTAAAAGTATGAGGTTGTTTACGGTCACCAGCTGCGTTAACTTTATTGCCGTATAGGCGCCCAGGCCAGATGCAACGATACTGAGTGGCTGACTATCGAAACAGGCATTAATGATGTCTACACTTTGCGCTGTACGCAGCTCTATGGTTGACTCCCCCCAGTCAGCGCCCGTATTGCCATGTCCGGGAAAATCAAAAGCACAGGAACTGACAAGATACTTCTCAGCCAGCATTTGCCGCAACACCAAAAAATCACTGCTGTTCTCGACCGGATTGCAACCATGGATAAATAAAACTTCCGGTGCGTCTGAGTTTCCAGACGCAGTTATAACATTCCCATGAATAAAATCGTCTTTAAACTCGATAAAAAACGGTTCAATTACTTTTTCATTTTCTAGTAGTTCCTGCATTATCAAAATATCCGTTGAGTAAATTATTAATGTTCCTTTACAAGTGCTTTTCTTTCTGCAAATTTTTTCTTAAAAAACTTCCGCCAGTGCTTGCCATCAAAATTCTCCAGTGTTCCCCCATATTCAAAATGATGAATGAAAACCTGCCCTGTAGCGTAAATGAATGCGCTGGAAAAAACCGTCATGCTGATACTGCCACCAATGGTACCAATGCCGGGCAACAGGCGTGCAAAACTGCTTAACCCCATCACCGTTAACAAAGGCAATGAACCACTAATCAATGATGTTAAAAGCGCCTTGCCTCTTTGTTCGTCAAAATTCACATCATAGTGCCGGCACAAACTGCGTAATAAATTCAGTTGGGTACCACTCAGAGCTGCCAAGTCAAATATTGGCACTGGCAATAAAGCCAGAGCAGCCCCTGCAACCATATGTGTCTTTACAATGTTCTGAGCTGCAAGGTGCTGACTTTGTAAGTTTGATGCTTTCAGCTTAATCTCCAGCTCCTGAAGTTTTTCAGAAACATTACCGGCTATGCTTAGCTGAACTTTATCTGTTTGATTTTCAGCATTGTAACGCTCCAGCAAAGACTCCACTTCAGTGATACTGCGATTTAGCTCATCTATTGATTTATTTTTTTCGCTAAGCACTTTGATTTCTTTGTTCTTTTCATGCAGCTGGTCATGAAGCTCATTAATCAGCTTAGCCTGCTCTTCAACCTGATGCGCCAGTGTCGGCCTTCTTCGTTTCGCAGGCGCTTTCTTTTTTGGTGCTGACTTACTTATTTCCTTAGAAGAATTATTTGACTCCATCTACCCTCTCCATACAGTACTCTACATAAATTAACCGAGCTAAACTTTAAATAATTTTAATAAGCTTGATATCATGCCCTACTTTTTGATAGTTTTTAATTTTGCCCAATAAATCTCATATATTTCCCTGGCATCATCAACGCTTTCCTGAAACTCAGACATATTAACCACCTCTGCAGGAGGGAAAATTGTTTTGTTATTACGAGTTTCTTTATCCAACAGAGACTTCCCGGCTATATTCGGTGTCGCATACCCCAAGTCTTTTGTGCTTAGTGCAGCAACCTCCGGACGTAGCATATAATCAATAAATTTATGTGCATTCCAAACATTTTTGGCACGAGCCGGAATGACAAAATTATCAGCCCAAAAGCTAACACCCTCTTTGGGGTATATAAAATCAATTCCCGGGATCTCTTCTTTGGCGACGACTGCATCACCATTCCATATCAAACCGACATCAGCATTCTTACTTAAAAACTCTTCCTGGGGATTGCCGCTATACAACTTGACATTTTCTGTTAACTTTTCCAGATAAAAATAGGCTTCGCTAATTTCGTCTTCATCTTTAGAATTAATAGAAAATCCTCCTGCTTTTAATCCAATAGTAAAGACGTCCCTCATATCATCAAGCATAACCAGCTTATTTTTCCAACGGGCATCCAGCAGATCAGCCCATTTTTCAAGCTTTACGCCATCATAAGTATTGCGGTCTAATGCTATACCAGTGCTACCCCAAAGATATGGAATACTATATTTATTATCCGGATCATAGGATTTATTCAGTAAATTCGGATCAAGATTAGAAAAGTTCTCCAACTTATTTTTATCTATTTTTTGTATTAAGCCCTCGTCAGCCATCTTTTTTACCATGTACGTTGATGGCACTACAACATCATAACCTCTGCCTCTTAATACTTCCAACCGGGCAAGCATTATTTCATTATTATCATAAGTCGAATATTCAACTTCAATTCCAGTCTCTTTAGTAAAACCTTCTAAAACCCCTTCAGCAATATATTCGGACCAGTTATATACGATGACTTTTTCCCGAGGTGCTTTATCATCAGCATTAATAGCAACAGGAAGGAGTTGGAAAACACATAAAACCCAAAAGACCAAAAAAGCTTTTTTTACTGGCATATGAAAATCTGGAAAAAATCGTGAAAAGTCTTGAAGAATTAATATTGACACAAAGGAGCATCTAATTAGTAGGCAATCTTTACAAAAGTTAACAATAATAAAGCGCCTTTGAAATGCTGATTCCTTGACTCGATGTTGAGACTAAATTTAAATGGAATTTCGATACCAGTTAAGTAGGTTTAAATTATGGAAAATGGATTGTCAACTGTTGTAGCGAGTCAAGCATCCGGCTCCCTGTCGTCTGTTGGGGCTTCTCTCTCAAACCTGGGAATGACTACCAAAGCCTTTGTCATAGCGCATCCCACTACCACAGGCTTTGTCATGGGGGTAAGCACAATTTTCCTGCTGAGCCGCATGCTCAAAAAACGCCGCAATCGAAAAGCGATGGCCTTACAAAGCGCCTAAAGTTGATACAAGTGTTCAGATAACACCCCACGGTTTCATGTAACAAAAGCTGGCAATCATTAACAATCTGTTTTTCAAAAGATTTACATTATTCCCTGAACACTTTTGTCACATTCCTGTAACAATAAATCCTGAACATACCCTTCCTAGCTGAGTGTCCTATAACGTGGAAAAAAACAAAAAGGTCAGTATCTACTCCCGTCTCATCCATTGGGCGAAGCGAAAAGCGGCTATTATTATCCTGATTGTACTAATAGTGTTTTTGTTCACCGCATACTTCTGGGAGCGTATATTTATAACTATCAACTCCGGTGAGGCAGGCGTGCTTTTCCGAAGACTTAGCGGAACTCAAATAGACCGTGTCTATAGTGAAGGTTTTTATATAATAAACCCTATAAACAAATTATATGTTTATGAGACCAGAAAACAGGTGGCCTTTCATGATTTTGATGTTATTTCTAATAAAGGCCTCACCATCCATTTATCACTAGCTGTTCGCTATCGACCAGAATATGATTTATTAGGCATTCTGCACCAGCAAATTGGACCAAATTATCTAAACAGAGTCATTTTACCTCAGATAGAGTCTGTTATGAGAAAACAACTTGGCGAATATACTGCTGAAGAAATTTATACAAATAAGGAAGGGCTGCTCACTAATGCTATTTTAACAGCGTTGGATGAAGTTGGGCGTAACTATGTTGAGGTTGAAGACATTATTATTCGTAGTATTGCCTTACCGGATAAGATAGTTGTCGCCATAGAAAAAAAGCTGGAGCAGGAAGAATTCATGAAGTCTTATGAGTTCCGCCTGAGCACCGCCAGGAAAGAAGCGGAACGTCTTGAAATTGAAGCAGGTGGTATCAACAAGTTCCACAAAATAGTCGATGAGTCTTTGACTGAAGCTATCCTGACAAACAAAGGCATAGAAGCCACCCGTGAACTGGCAGAATCCGATAATGCCAAAGTTGTTGTCATTGGCGGAGGAAAAAATGGCCTGCCCATTATTTTGAATACAGACCCGGCGACACCTACCATATCAAATTTGCAAAAGCCTACAAATGATTCAAAGACTTTAAAGGGAAAAGCTGAGTCTGCTCCCACCGCCAAAAAACAGACAGCCAATGGAAGCTAGTTCATGAGACTGTATTCCATAATACTTTATGTGATGTTGGCAAGCATTGTCTCTGGCTGTTCAGCCGACTTCACCGCGATGGCAGAAAAGCGCCTTGTACACGCCCGAAAAGCTGACTTTGAAAAAAGAGACATTCATGTTGTCGCTATCAACGACGTATTCAAAAGCGACTACATCAAAGGGGTTCAACTAGCTGCTGAAGAAATCAACAAACGGCCCGAAAAGCTATTGAACCGTAATTTGGTGGTAACGGTTGAAGAAAGTGGTGGTAGTTTTAATAACAGCCGCCAGCTAATCCATAAAATTGTCTCTAATCCGGCAGTAGTCGCAGTGCTCGGACACCGCTCATCAAAAGTTGCGGTTCCGGCATCTGTCATTTATGAGAAAAGTCAGGTTATTTTTATGCCGCCGTTCTCAACGGCTAAAAAACTAACCGGCCATGCCTTTAAATACGTATTTCGCATGTTACCCAGCAACGAAATCATGGCTGAACAACTTGCCAATGCGGCCAGTTCATTGGGCTATCAAAATATTGTAATCCTGTATGCACGCGATGACTTTAACCGCGAGCTGGCCTTTTTGTTTGAAGATGCTGCCCTTAAAAATGATATTAAGTTAGTAAAGCGTGCATCCTTCTTTGATAAAGACACGAATTTCCGACCCATTATTTCTCAGTTTAACAGTGAGCAGTTTGACTCTGTTTTTATTGCCGCCAGTGGTAAAACCAGCGCACTCCTGGTCAAACAGATGCGTGAAATGGGTTTAGAGCAACCCATTATTGGCAGCGATTCAGTTAACAATCAGGACTACCGCACCGTAGCCGGGGAAGCGGCAAATAAAACTGTATTTCCTATCACCTATAGCAACCTTGACAGCAATAACGAACGTAATAATCGCTTTATCAAAAAATTTAAGGATAAATATCTCAGAGAACCGGATTACAATGCGGCACAGGGCTATGATTCAATGATGTTGCTTAGCGAAGCAATTGAGCGCTCCAATTCCACCTTAACCCCAACTATCAGCTCAACACTACACTTTATGCCAGCCTGGGTAGGTATAACCGGATTGCATAAATTTGACCAGTCAGGCGAACTGCTAGGTAAAACCTATAAATTTAATGCCTGGAATGACGATCAGATCAGACCCTTGCCTGCTTTACACAATATCTATCTGCTGGAACGTTTTAATGCTGCCAATGAAGCAGCGGAAACGGGAGACAAAGATGAAAAAGAAGACTTTGCTTCCACATTCTCTACCCGTATGCATGAAGATGATCATAAACTCCAAATGCTCCACCTCGCGTATGAAGCACTAAAGTTTAAAAAGATTGGTATTATTTATGAAGATAATAAAATAGGACGAAAAAAATCGGGGTTTAACCTACTCACTGCGCTCGCCAAATCAAAAGATATAGAAATCATTGGTTGCAAAATACCATTCTCTCTCATTAAAAAAGAGCAGGTCGACAAAAAAATGATTGATTGTTATGGCAAGTTATCCCTGACAATTGATGCCATGCTCGCCCCGTCCGTACAAAATGCCAGTCCGGTTTTATTACATGAGCTCAGCGCTGGCCTCGCCTTTTTCAAAATTCCGGCCATTGGTTTTGAAACTGACAATATGGATGATCATACCAGTTTGGCTATTACACGACGTACGGATGTAAATAAAAACACTGTCAGCGCATACAGTGGCTTGTTAAGTGGCCTGAAAGTACATGAGTTTTCCACCAAAATTCAGGGCTTGCCGGATATTTATGTCAATATGAAAGATTTGCAGCGTATGGGCAGATCTGAAAAGGAAATACTCCTGTTGTCACCTGATTATTTCCTTGAGTCTAATGACTCTGAAATAGGGTTATAGGGTATGTTTTATCCACACATATACCTTAAACTCCTTGCCAGTACCTTATTGCTGCTCGCATTAGGCCAGCAAAGGCTTATTGCTGCTGAGGAACATGGTAATGGTGGCGGCGTTGTACAAACCATTTACATGGGTGTCCCCGGTAATCGCTATCCCTACAGCTACATTGATAATGAAAACAACCTGCACGGAGTGCTGCTGGATAAAACTGTCGAAATATGTAAAAAAGCCGGATTCAAGTGCAATTTCACTTATGGTAATTTCCACGACAATCTTAAAAAGCTACATGATTTCAAAATAGATGCAGCACTAATCGTCGATTCTGTTGTGCTGCCTGATTATGATGAAGTTCGGTTAACGAACCCCTTGTGCAAACACAACGCCATTTTTATAAAAAAAGCTAACTCCCGCTCTGAAAAAGAAATTACTGATAAAGATCTGCAAAATGCATTAATTGGAGTGCCTTATGGCTCCCTGTTTCATTTATATGCACTTGAGCACTTTTACAGCTTCTCCAGCGTAAAGCCTTATGAAACGCTGGAAGCAGGCATATTTGATGTGTTTTCAGAACGCATTGATGTTTTGTTTACTGAAGAAGCGATTTTTGACTCCCGCATCGCCTCCACCTTTCTAAGCTCAGGCCATAAGCACAACACACATTGGTTAGAAAAACTGCATAACCAGTCGGTCGAGCTGTCCGGCAAGCTAATGACCATTGCAGTCAGAAATACTTCAGACCGGGATGATGATGATCAGCTCATGGCCAAACTGAGTGCTGCTGTCACTGAAAAAGACTCTGCCTCACCCTGCACAAACCTGATTAAAACCAAACACGTCGACAATGATAAGTCCTCTACTGAACAATAAGGAACTGCTATGAAGCCAGCCAGTAATTACTTACGCCTGATGCCTCTCACTTTTGTGAACGCATGTCTCCTGCTGTTCATATTCGGCACTCAGGCAGTAATTGCCCAGGAAGTATCCGGGCAGAAAGCTGAAACTCCCCCCGCCATTCAAATCGCTCAAACTCAGGAGCAGGAGCAGGAGCAGGAGCAGGAGCAGGAGCAGGAGCAGGAGCAGGAGC
>JBMZDK010000146.1:0-10230 GCA_049614265.1 Thiolinea sp. | reverse complement strand
CCAATTCAATCAATGGTAAAGGTGCAATGCCTGCTAAAGGCGGCAACCCTGCTTTGAGCGATGAGGAAATCAAGGCAACGGTCGATTGGATGGTAAATCAGTAATCATCTTCTAATAGTTGACCTAAGTTGTAGAAAAGCCTCCTTATGGAGGCTTTTTACTTCTTACATATCATAAACACCGTTCCATTCGGTATACTCGGCAAATACTTCAACTAACCAGACCAACAATGCTAATGAACCCGGATCTGACACGTTTACAGCCCTACCCCTTTGAAAAAATCCGCACCTTGTTGGGAGGGCTTACGCCACCAACAGATCTCCCGGCGATTTCACTGGCAATTGGCGAACCAAAACACGCCACCCCGGATTTAATCAAACAAGCGGTCACTGACAACCTTGTGGGACTCAATGGCTATCCACCAACAAAGGGCACACCAATCCTGCGTTCGGCCATTGCTGAGTGGCTAACAAAACGCTTTCAGCTGCCAGCTCATAGCATCGACCCCGATCAACATATTCTACCGGTTAATGGCACCCGTGAAGCATTGTTTTCATTTGCTCAGGTGATTTTGGATCGAACTCCAGATTCCGCTGTTTTGATGCCTAACCCGTTTTATCAAATTTACGAAGGCGCAGCCTTGCTGGCCGGTTCAGAACCCGTTTTCCTAAATTGCACAGCCGATAACGGTTTCATACCGGATTTTGACGAAATCCCGGCAGCAATGTGGGATCGTTGTCAGCTACTGTACACCTGTACACCCGGCAACCCGACAGGTGCTGTAATGTCACTGAAAACCATGCAGCGATTAATCGAACTGGCGGAAAAACATGATTTCCTGATTGCATCTGACGAATGTTATTCAGAATTATACTTTGATGAGGAAAATCCCCCTGCCGGGTTACTACAGGCCGCTACATTGATGGGGAATACAGAGTACAAACGCTGCCTGGTTTTTAATAGTTTATCCAAGCGCTCGAATGCCCCCGGTATGCGATCAGGCTTTATAGCTGGCGACAAAGACGTGTTGGCGCAATATTTGTTATACCGCACCTATCATGGCTGCGCGATGCCACCAACTTTTCAGGCAGCAAGTACTGCTGCATGGCAAGACGAGACACATGTTATTGAAAACCGCGCTTTGTATCGCAGTAAATTTGCCAGTGTAATGAAGATACTACAACCGGTTATGGATATCCGCATGCCGGACGCAGGTTTTTTCCTCTGGCCACAAATACCAATAGCAGATGATATTTTTACACAGCAACTCTATACACAACAACATGTGAATGTTGTGCCGGGTAGCTACCTCTCGCGTGACACACCAACCGGCAATCCGGGGCAAAACCGGGTGCGCATGGCATTAGTTGCCACCGAGGCAGAATGTATTGAAGCAGCACACCGCATCAGCCGTTTTATGACAGGCTTGTAAGAGGGAATTCGTTATACTGATTGCCCCTGCACAGTGTGAAATTATAGAATCAGTGCCCGACAAACAGCTATAGAAGTACACTTTTCACCCTGAGCAAAAAAGTGTACTGAGCATAAATACCGTTATTGATTAAGGACTCAAAACCATGACAGTTAAACGTATTGGCCACCGTTATATTGATGTTGCCACCGGAAAAACCATTGACACCTGGTTCCCACGAGCAAATAAGGAAATTCCACGCAGCTGTCTGGCACAGAAAGTCGGGCTGATCAAAAGCGATTTTGTGGAAATCGAAATTGATATTGATGCTGCACCACAAACCACTGAAGATGCTTATCTGCGGCTACATTTGTTATCAGAGTGCGAAGTTAAGCCGCATGGCGTCAATCTGGATGGCGTATTTGGCTTACTGGCCAATGTTGCCTGGACATCTGCCGGGCCGGTTATGCCTGCGAATGTTGAAGAACTGCGCGGACTGCTGGCTGAAGAAAATGTACAGCTGAACATTACCTCAGTTGACAAATTCCCACGTATGACAGACTACGTGATCCCTGAGGGCGTCAGAATTGGCGATGCTGACCGCGTACGCCTTGGCGCTCACCTCGCATCAGGCACAACGGTTATGCATGAAGGCTTTGTTAACTTCAATGCCGGTACTTTGGGTAATTCCATGGTGGAAGGACGTATTAGCGCGGGTGTCGTTGTGGGCGCCAATTCTGATCTTGGCGGTAGCGCCTCGATTATGGGCACCCTCTCCGGTGGTGGCAAGCAAGTCATTTCAGTTGGTGAGAAGTGTTTGATTGGCGCTAATGCCGGACTGGGCATTTCACTCGGCGACGAATGCATTGTCGAATCAGGCCTTTATGTTACCGCTGGCTCTAAAGTCAAAACACCGGAAGGAAACATTGTCTCCGCCCGTGAGTTATCGGGCTGCTCCGGTTTATTATTCCGCCGTAACAGTCAAAATGGCGCAATTGAAGCTATCGCAACGAACTCTGAATTATGGGGTGGTTTAAACGCGGCTTTACACTCTAACGACTAACAAGTTTAATTTTAAAGGGCGGATACAATTCCGCCCTTACTGCAGCTATCACTCAACTGCTTTAGGTTTTTTCAATCCGGGCAAAGCACAAAATCCCTTATCGTCACATTTGATACCTTTCGGCTTGCTCTCAGCCGTTGTCATTGCCGGTTTTAAAGCCGCTTTTGTCACTTTGGGTGTTGGTGAAACAGCTGCGACCTCTTCTTTATCACCACCTGTTAGCAGACAGGCAGATAGCAGCATTGGAATAATCGTAACAGTCATTAATATCCTGATATTCATTGGGGGTTTCCTTAACTTAAGTTGATTATTTTGCAAGCACCGCACAGTGTAGCATAAAAACAACAAATTGTTTATTTTTTAAACTACTCAGTGATAAACCAGCTTAGTTCTGACAAATAAAACAACAGAGAACGCTAAGGCCCTTTAAAATTTTGCAATCCTGCCAGAAGAAATAACGGTTATACTGCCCGCACCAACGAATCAACCGTACATCACATATGTTGCAAAATTCCGAACTAAGAAAATTCATTGCCGAATGGCTGGGAACGCTGTTTTTAGTCGCTGTGGTCGTAGGCTCAGGCATTATGGCGGATCAGCTTTCAGGTGGAAATGTAGCGATTGCATTGTTAGGCAATACGATTCCAACCGGTGCGATTCTGGTGGTACTGATTTTGGTCTTCGGGCCAATTTCAGGCGCTCATTTCAATCCAGCCGTTACACTGGTTTTTCTGCTACGTAAAGACATCACAACACCCACCGCTATCTTGTATATCGTGGTGCAAATATTGGGAGGCATCATGGGCACGGTTCTCGCGCACCTGATGTTTGACCTCCCGCTCATTGAGCTTTCTACCACTGCACGCAGCGGCTTAGGACAATGGACCGGGGAATTTGTCGCAACCTTTGGTTTAATCATGACAATCCTTGGCTGCCTGAAAGCACGACCAGAGGCTATTCCCTATGCTGTTGGTTTATTTATAACGGCAGGCTATTGGTTTACGTCTTCAACCTCGTTTGCCAACCCTGCAGTGGCAATCGCCCGCAGCCTGACCAATACTTTTTCCGGCATTGAACCCGGCCATGTTCCGGCTTTCATCTTTGTACAAATATGTGCAGCGATTGCCGCCGCCTTGCTGTTCCGGTGGTTATTAGATGAAGCAAAAACTTCATAAACAAACCTTTCCCAGGCTCTACTAACCTGCTTCGAAGCAAGCCTTAAAAATCACTGCACCCTTGCTTTAACCCTGATAAGTAAAACCAGTGCTTGCCTTCTTCCCGTTAAATCTGCTTAACTGAAATGAGTCTGGTACACACATGAAAAGACTTCACCCTGCACAGATGAAAATCTTCGATTTTCAGAGTAAACAACACGGCAAATACTGCCAATCAGCAAAGTCGTTACCAAAAGATGAAGCCTTATTATATACCTGACAATTTTTCATAAGCGCCCTGATAGGAATCCCAAGCAGTGAATATCCTTGTTCTACAACATAAACGCTTCGAACACCCTGGCATTTTCCGTAGCTTTATCGAAGAAGACGGCCATCAATGGCATCCGGTTTACCTTGATGAAGGTGATGCCCTGCCTGAACTTGATGGCTATGATGCACTTTGGGTATTGGGTGGCCCAATGGACGTCTGGGATGAAGATGAATTTCCATGGCTCACAGCAGAAAAAGCATTTATCCGTGAAGCTGTTGAGGTGCGTGGCCTGCCATTTTTAGGCTTATGCCTGGGCCATCAGTTATTAGCCGAAGCATTAGGAGGTAAATGCGGGCCATCAGAAACACCAGAAATCGGCGTGATGGATGTACAGTTGACTGATGTCGGTGCCAGCGGTGTGTTCATGGACGGTTTGCCTGAGGTATTCCCTGCTTTGCAATGGCATGGAGCTGAAATCAAACAAATGCCACCAGGTGCTTTATGCCATGCAACATCACCGGACTGTGCTGTACAGGCGATGCAATGGCAAACCCGCGCATACTCGGTACAGTTCCATGTTGAAATTGAAGAAGACACCGTAGATAGCTGGAATCAGGATCCGATCTACGCCAAAGCACTAACGGATGCATTAGGAACAGATGGCCCTGAGCAATTGCGCACGGCCTGCTCAGAAAAGATGAAACAGTTTAATGACATGGCTGAGCGGTTATACATCAACTGGTTACAAATTGCAGCGCAGGCGTAATACTACTCAGCTTGCAAACGACCTTTGGTTAGTAGCTGCAAAATCAGGAAGACAACTTGAATAACTGAAGCCAGTAATTTAGTTGGAAACCGAGCGTGTCAGCGACAAGCGCGCCCCTTCCAGATGATTTTTCATCAGTGTCGCAGCCCGCTCCGGTTCACGCGCCCGGATAGCATCCAGTATTGCCCGATGCTGCCGGTTATACTCGGCAATACTATCCTCATTCAGTGTCGTATTCCGCATGTGCGCCCACTCTTCCTGATTCCGCACCGAGTTGATTTGCGACACCATCCAGATCAGCAATGAGTTACCGGTAACCTCCGCCAGAAAGGTGTGAAACTTGGTATCAGCAATCGAAAAAGCGATTGGGTCATTCGTACTCGCCTCCATGGTTTTCAGTAATTCTTCTGCCCGCTCCAGATCCTTTTTATTGGCATGTAATACTGCCAACCGGCACATATGAGGTTCCAATGCAAAACGCGCATCAATCAACTCCAGTGGCCGCGCATGCTCAATAGCAGAGTGCAATTGCTCCTGCTGATCACCCAAGACGTACGTGCCGCTCCCTGGCCTGACCTCAACCAAACCTTCGCTTTCCAGTTGATTTAATGCCTCACGGATGGTGCCACGTGCCACGCCATAGGTTTCCGCCAATGTCCGTTCAGCAGGCAGACGATCCTTTGGTGCCAGATTTCCCTTATTAATTTCGCGCCGTAATATACCCGCTATATCACCGGAACCCAGTTTTCTGGTTCGTTTTTCCACCATGGACATCCTTTTTTAAAGTTGCGCTATTCTGCCATAAACTCAGCTTTGGCTTCAGTTTCTATTGCCAGTCATAATTTGCCATACAACGGCAGCCTACAGGGAATTAACAAAGAAATATTCAGGCAGAGATATTCCAATTATATACCAAAATCCCTGCATTTTCAGCACCAACAATGAATTTGGTTCAGATCAGGTTGCTTTTTGGTGTTTGGTATTGCACAATCAGCCGCCTGAGAGGAGATAAAAAGCTTATTCTGCCAACCACCTTATCCAAAGGAGATAGACAATGGCATTTCCTGAACACGCTGATTACGTCATTATTGGAGCAGGCATTCATGGCCTGTCAACCGCATGGCGGCTGGCTCAACGCCTGACTGACCGGGGTGAGAAAGTTGAAGGCAGGATCGTTATTCTCGACAAAGACGGAATCGCATCCGGTGCCACTGGTATTGCCTGTGGTGTGGTAAGAAACAACTACTTCCAACCTGCGATGCGACGTTTAATGGCTCACTCTGTTGGTGTATGGGAAAGTGACCCTGAAGCATTCAGTTATCACCCCGTCGGCTACATGCAGATTTCCTGTGAGGCCATGCACGATGATGTGGCACAGATTCATGCTGAACAGCAAGCCATTGGCTACGAAAGCGTGTTCATCGAAGGCGAAAAAGACTCCACAAATTACATGAAAGGTCTGTTCAGCGACTGGCAGGCTCAGGGCATTACCTCTGTCCTACATGAAAAACGCGGCGGCTTTGCCAACAACACTAAAGCCATGTATGGCGTGGTGAAGAAAGCAGAAGACCTGGGTGTACGCATTATTACCGGTGTCGAAGTCACCGGCTTTACTAAAGAAAGTGGTTCAGATGCGGTTAAAGCGGTTGAAACCACCAAAGGCTCTGTCAGCTGCCAGCATGTCGTTGTTGCTCCCGGCCCCTGGGCGCGTGACTTCTGGAACATGCTGGAATTGCCGAATCAGGTATCTATTAAAGGTGCTGATGGCCAGATGCATGATGGTGTTGACATGTGGCGCTTCTGGCAGCTGGAAGAAGGGGTTTTGGAGGTTGATCCAAATACCTTGCTCACCGATGACGGCAAACTGCCGCCCGTTCTGCATGTAGACACTGACGCGCCGCTACTGTCCGATGAAGACGGCTCACTGATCACTGAAGAAATGTGGGGCATTTACTACAAACCTGACTGGCATTTCAATGGCATCCAGGGTGGTGCTGCACCTTACAAAGTAGATACGCCGGTACAGGAAGTACAAATTGACCCTTATGGCCCATCCAGCCCTGAGTTTGTATCCAGCCCTGAATTTGCTCACATGTGGGTATCGGCGCTGGCACATTGCCACAAACGCTTCCATGGCATGATGGGACATTACCATCGTGAAGCATCAGGCGGCATTGGCTGCTTCACTCCGGACAGTTTCCCTGTCTTCGATCATTTTCATAATAACGTTACGGTCATCGCAGACAGTAATCATGGTTATAAAATGCTCGGTGTTGGTCATCTCATCGCTGATGAAGTGCTGGGAGAAACACAAGAACTACTCGAGCCTTTCCGCTTTGACCGTTATGCCAAAGGGGAGCTACATCCAACTTCCAACAGCCCCTTTCCCTGGAGCTGATTAAACACCCCCATGAAGATTAATTTTGCCTTGCTGTAATGAAAGTTAATCTTCATGGCTGTTAGATACTAACCCACCAGGAGGATTCATTTATGGGTAAAAGAGACATAGAAAATTTTGTAGAGGCCGATGGCCGCGCGGAAATGGTCAAAGAAGTACGGGCCAGAATTGACGCGCTGGGAATCGAATATCTCTATCTGCAGTTTGTATCCATTACCGGTCGTATCTGTGGTAAAGGTATCCCGGCTGATCACTGGGAATCCGTTGCTGAAAAAGGCTTCCAGTTAGTTTATGGTGCAACCGTTAACCTGTTTCTTGATCGCCATGGTGAATACCTCGGCTATGGCCCGGAAGCTGCCGAACTGGTAGGCATCCCTGAACCGGAAACCTTCTGTCAGCTGCCCTGGGATAAGCGCGTTGCCCGCGTTTTCTGTACCCTGTTCCGCAACCGTGAGGAAAAGGAAGATCCGGGCGCGTTTCTGACTTCTGACTGCCGCGGCAACCTGCGTCGCATCCACGAGCAGTTCCAGGCTGAACACAATGGTCTGCACCTGCGCTGTGGTACTGAGCCGGAAATGATGTGGCTGAAAAAAGGCCCTGACGGCAAGCCGAACGGCGGTTTCTCTAATCCTTATTGTTATCACATCGACCAGTTTGAAAGCCTGCGTCCGGTATACATGAAAGTACTGGAATATTGCCGCTTCATGGGACTGGACATGATCCAGGGCGACCATGAAGATGCACCAGGGCAGCTGGAGCTGAACTGGATGTACGATGACGTACTGCGTAACGCTGACCGCCTTACCACTTACCGCCAGATCTGTGCACAGGTTGCACGCGAATTTGACCTTATTGCCTGCTTCATGACCAAGCCATTCATGGGCGTATCCGCTTCTGGCTGTCACCACAATATTTCATTGTGGTACGAAGGTGAAGATCAACTGTGTCGTACCGGTAATGACCCTGACAATCTGCCGGGTATGGCGAATAACTATATGTACCGCAAAGGTGGTGATAACACCTTTATGCCAGATACTGACGACCCACAAATGCCTGGTGCGACTGGCCTGAAAGCCATTGGCGGCATCGTTTCTCACCTTGGCGCACTGACTTCAATCGGTTCCTCCACCGTGAACTCTTACCGCCGTCTGTGGGATACCGGCTTCTGGGCACCTATCTTTGCTGACTGGGGCTTCCAGAACCGTACCACCGGCCTGCGTATTTCTGCACCCGGACGCTTTGAGTATCGTTCAGTAGACTCGATGGTAAATCCTTATCTGATGGGTGCTGGTATTCTGAAAGCTGCTGATGACGGTATTAAGAACGACCTCGATCCGGGCGCACCGGAAGAACGCAACATCTACGAAGCGATGGAAGCGGGTAAAGATGTTAAGAAGCTACCAATGAGCTTGGGCGAATCATTGGCAGAACTGGCGAAAGACTCTGTTATCCAGTCGGCTATGCCAGGTGAAATGTATCGTCTGTATCACCAATACAAAACCGATGAGTGGGAGCGTTTCATGCACACCACCACAGATTGGGATATGGATACTTATATGGACTATCTGCCTTAAGTTGACTTCCATTCTCACCCAGTAAAGAAAAATCCCCTCTGTCTCCCCTTTTTCAAAGGGGAGCACTCTCCAGAAATATCGAGGTATAGCTGGTATAGAGAGGTTTAAAACCAATTCATCAGTTTAGCAATGCCCAAGGGTAATGTGGGGTGGATGATTTGGAGACCGTAGTACTGTCTGAGCGCAGCGAGTTTACGCAGGTTGGAAAATCATCTGCCTCACAATACCCGGTTTAATGCACAAACATTCAAAGTTACATCAATCATAGGAGAGCAATCCATGTGCGGAATTGCAGGTTTAATACACCGCGGTAAAAGCTCCTCTGTTGGTTCCGAGATGACTCAAATGCTTCAGGCGCTGAAGCACAGAGGCCCGGATTCAACAGGCTTTGCGGTATATGGAGAGCCCGTCAGCTCGGGTGATTACATCATGCGAGTCAAGGTCGCCGAACGCGACGATATTGACCGGGGCCATGGAATCATGGATCGCATTGCTGAGCGGGTTACTCAGGTTGAGTCACTGCTTGAGCAGCATGGCGCGAGCATCAAGTCGCGCGATGAAGCGACTGATTATGCGCTGCGTTATGTGTTAACACATGATGGCGACACCGAAAAAATGGCGCGTCATATTGAAGAAACCGAAGGCGTGGAAATTCTTTCCATGGGTAATGGTCTGGAACTGATCAAAGATCTGGGCGACGCCACCGACGTTTCTACTTTGTACGATCTGAATAACTTTAGCGGCACCCACGCTATCGGCCACACGCGTATGGCTACAGAGTCTGACGTTGATATTCGTTCAGCGCATCCTTACTGGGCATTCCCTTATAACGATGTTTCCGTTGTACACAACGGCCAGATCACTAACTACTGGTTAAAGCGTCGTGAAATGGAGCGTCAGGGCCACCGTTTCATGTCTAACTGTGACTCAGAGCTGCTGGCGGTATACACCGCACACAATCTGGCGAACGGTGTTGAGCTGGAAGAAAGCCTGAGCCGTTCAATTGAAGAGATTGATGGCGTATTCACATATTTGGTTGCCACTGGTAATCAGCTGGGTATGGCAAAAGACACTATGGCTGCTAAGCCGTTGGTGCTGTATGAAAGTGATGACCTGATTGCGATGGCATCGGAAGAAGTAGCGATTCGCGCTATTCTGCCGCAGGAAATTGATACCTATGACCCTTACGACGAGGAGGTGCGCGTATGGCAGGCGTAACAGACGCAGAATTGCGTGAAATGGATCAGGAAGAGCGTGCCAAAGCACTCGGCATGATGACCGAGCAGCTGACCGGCCGCTCCCTGTTTATCGAATTCGATATGGATGCCGAGGAGCGCTATACCTACCCCTGGGCAGCTGAAGTGGATACCGCTAAGACAGCGACTATCGACACAGATGATATGACTACCACGCAGGTAAATGAAGAAATTCGGCGCCTGATGAACGAAGGTCATGGCAGCATCACTATCACTAACCCACGTGGTAAGCACTCAATCGGCACCGGTATTCTAAGCCGCGTTAACCTGACAGTTGAAGGTTCGCTGGGCTATTTTGCCACTGGTCTGATTGATGGCCCGAACGTGCGTATTAATG
>JBMZDK010000145.1:0-10320 GCA_049614265.1 Thiolinea sp. | reverse complement strand
GTTTGTAATTGCCTTGGTTTATAGCCCTGCAACAATGCACTCACGCCATTAAACGTTTTTGCGGTGCCATTGATACCAGATAGCGCCAGCACACGTGGAGCATCCTCCAGACATCTCTGTCCAAAGTAATCACTCCCCAAATCATCAACAGGATCAGCTTTGTAGCGGAAATTTACTTCATCTGAACGCGATCCCAGCCAGTCGGCTACAGAACAAAAACCAGCTAATAACGGTGAAGGTATAGGCGGCTTGTCCTCAAGACTTAACCCAACGGGCTGTAAAAAAATGCGTTCCAGTTCTTTAAACCATTGCTGCCGGGCTATCTGGTCTTGTGTCTTAATTTCGGATGAGACACATAAACTCAGTTTGCACTTAAACTCATCAGGATTAGTTTTAGGTGGATAGACGTAACCATGATGTCCGGCAACTGACTTAATCCAAGCCAACCATAAATCATCAGGCTTATCTTCCACCAGAGTTTCAATTTGGAGTAGCCAGTCTTCCCCTAAATCCTGCTCCACATCTTCACTGTAATCATTGATATACCAATAAATACCTGCGCTACCATGATCATAGGTTTTACAGTCATGAGGTGTAGGTAATTCATCTGATCCAACAAAATTATTTTGTAAAAGTGTCCAGGCTTCTGGAGCTTTACGCTGAAAACGAATATCGAATTTACCGTAATCATGCAGTGCAATGAAGAAAATAACCCAGGCTTTCATCTGTTCACGGCTTAAGCCAGCTGCATACTGCATGAAACTGTCTTGAATAGGTAGACTTTGATCCCACCAAACACTCGCCACCGCCGCCACATCCAGCGAATGGTAAACTAATAAGTGATAAGGCTGCCCTCCCTCAGCACATGGTTTTGCCTTCCCCCAATAACGAAAATAAAATACTTCAGCTTCATCCATGCCGCGCCTGATTTTTATAAAACGTTACATCAGAATACTGCTTAATAATAAATTTACAAGAGCTATAAAACCCGAAACACCCTGCATTTTCACCTTTTCTTATTTAGACTATTGATATAAATGAATTAAAAATTATTTCAACAAGCAAGATTTTTTGAATATAAATCCATCCAAATCAGTTAATCGCACTCACTGAGAACCACTCAACCTTTCTATATGCAGTGCATAAATATTTTCAATATTCAAAGCCTGCCAGATAAAGAAATAAAGCCTTCAAAATCCCTGAAAAACTTTGAGCAAGTTCTGGCTCTTTGGTTTGAGTGTTCTGATGTCACACCTGATTGTGACTGACAAACCATACTGTCAGCAGGCAGCAGGAACGCAACAGGTCTGACTAATTCTGCGGGTAAACCGGGGGCAGGCATAAAAGCCCTATACTGAAACGAAAACAGGCCACCAAAAGGCAGCCTGTCATTCGATACTGGAGGAGACGACCGGATTCGAACCGGTGACTGTACGGTTTTGCAAACCGCTCCCTTGGACCACTCAGGCACGTCTCCATTTGTGCGCACATTATAACGATCAGCAGTAATTAATCCACGCTTTTTTTACATGTTTTTTCCACCCCGTAACAGCACCTCAAATCTTACGGGGCGAGATGATAAAATCATCCATATACAGAATCATATCACGCGACGGCGCCCACTCCGGCCCGGTGCCACCGAAGAAAGCCGAGAAAAGAAAACGTTCGATTTTCAACTGCGGAATATTGCGGAAACGCAGTTGATTCCGGTGCATCACCTGACGATTATTAAGCCAGGTACGGATAACACCATTACGCTGTCCCGGCGTATTGAGCCGGACAAAAGTCTTGATCTGATACCACTTACCCAACTCTATATCAGAATTATCCCAGGGCATGAAATCACCAAAATGCTTAGGCTGATCAACATGATAAACATACTGGCCAAACTTACCGTGGCTGTCCCACATAGCGCGGACACTCCAGCCATCAACACCACTCGGCTTACCGCCCCCGGTGCCACCGTCCCGGCTACCGATACCCGGAAGTTTGCCGCCTAAGACAAAATCAAAACCTTTAGGAAATTTAACCCAGTAAGAATAATACAAACTGTCAAAACCGCGCCCCAGCTCAGGTTTCCAGTTATAACACCCCAGTTCATTACTGCAACCCGCCCGGTATTTTGCAAAATTCAAACGCAGACTCTGTTTACCATCGCGGGCTTCTCTACCATTCACAATCCGGCTGTTTTTCAACCCCATCTGCCAGTCCGGACAATTCCAGTCACGGAAGTAGTCTTCCTCGCGATAATGACCGACTTTATTTTGATTAAAATGGATATATATCGGCTTGCCGGAATCCAGCGGTGTTTTACCGGTACAGTGCGCCTTGAGACGAAACGCCTGATAGCCGATATTCTCACCTTTTTTCCGGGGCGGACGCTTCGGATCACGTAAGCTTTTCAGGTAATTCCACACCGGATGCACAGGCACCGGCTCCGCAGCACCATTATACAACACCAGGACTTTATCCCAGCGCTTTGCATGCGGGTTCCACTGCAACTTAGCGGCCATATCGAACGGCTGCGTCGCATGGTTCGTCCTTAACATTCTCACACCCTGTTTATGCACCGGAACAGCAGCCTGCTGCCCTTTAACCACGGTTTTTTCGGCATAAACGGAACCCGCCTGAACCCCGAACAGGATCAGGAATACCACCATCATTTTTTTCATCATTAATTCCCTGTCTACTTGCGTATGCTCAGCTTCAGGTGTTTTACCACCCGAATTCTGCTTTAGCAGGTTTTACCGACCAAAACACTTCTGCATACTATCGACTGAAAATCCGCACACTATAGCCGTACAGCAAAGACTCCCGATGAAGTCGATTTCTCTGGAATACGTCATTCACACACTAAACAACGTGGCCAAGCCCTTATATCAACACGCCAACATGAAAACCAACCAGCAAAGGCTTTCACTTAAAAAGACTTCACCCCGGGCAACAAAAGTCTGCAACTATCTGGGTAACGGATTTAAAATAAGGAGAGTACGAGCATCATGCATCAGAATTTTCTTCTCCCAAGCCCATGGAGCGTCACTTTATACAGAACGGAAATAGGTATCAATGCCAATGAAATTGAATTTTAATATACCCTAAGTAACATGACTGATGTTTGCCACTGATAAATCCCGCTTTAGCCTATCAGCCCGGCAAACGATTAACCCGCGTTTTACATGCTTACTTATCAACAGATTATGCGCCCCTAAACATGGAAGCCCGCTTTCATCACCCGGAGCGAAAGCAAACTTTCACGGTTGTCCAATTTATGCAGACCAAAAATACATCAGATTGTTCCCGCCAACAGCAACTTATTTTACATCAGAAAAATCTGCGTCAATGCACAAGCTGCCCTGAAATGATCAGGCCGGTTATTACCGGGCAAGCCGTCTTGTCATCCATTATGCTGGTGGGGCAGGCACCGGGCATTCATGAAGCCGAAGTGCAGCGGCCTTTTGGCTGGACCGCAGGCAAAACGCTGTTTCAGTGGTTTCACCAGATTGGTGTCAATGAAGAAGCCTTCCGGGAGCAGGTGTATATTGCCTCGGTCTGTCGCTGCTTCCCCGGCAAACAGGTGAGTAAAAGCGGTAAAACCGGTGGTGATCGTGTGCCATCGAAAACGGAAATTCATAATTGCTCGTCCTGGATGCAGCATGAAATGACATTACTCCGCCCCGCACTGATTATTGCGGTCGGTAAGCTGGCTATCAGCCAGTTCGTTGAGGTGAAAAAACTCACCGAAGTCATTGGCAGTTGCCACCGTATTAACAAGTTTGATCATGAATGTGACCTGATACCCGTGCCTCACCCGTCCGGCGCCTCAACCTGGCACCGGATGGAACCGGGCAAAACGCTCCTGCAACAGGCATTACAGCAAATCTCCCGACACCCTGCATGGCAACAGCTGCACTCATAAACATCACATTACTCAAATCACCTGATCAACCCACCCAACCAAGGATAGAATACTCATGGATCCCGTATCACAAGGTGTAGTCGGTGCTGTACTGGCACAAACCCGGGGACGCAAGCGTGAACTTGCTAAAGCCGCAGCCATTGGCGCAATCGCCGCGATGGCACCCGATCTTGATGTGCTGATTCAGTCTGCTGATGACTCTTTACTGGCCCTGGAATTTCACCGTCAGTTCACGCACTCCATACTGTTTGTTCCATTAGGTGGTCTGCTTTGCAGCCTGTTTTTATACCCGTTGCTGGCTAAACGCTGGGGGCTGGGATATGCCCAGACACTGGTATGGTGCATTATCGGTTATGCAACCCACGGCATGCTTGATGGCTGTACCAGTTACGGCACACAGTTATTATGGCCGCTAAGTAATCAGCGTTTTTCCTGGGATATTATCTCTATCATTGACCCGTTATTCACGCTGCCCCTGCTGGCTTTCTGCGCTCTGGCAGCCTGGAAGCGGTCACGGAATTATGTGAAGCTGGCTCTGCTCTGGGGCGGGCTGTATCTGACTTTTGGCTATTACCAGCATACTCAGGCCATTGAACAGGGACATGAACTGGCAGCAGCGCGCGGGCATGCGCCGCTGAGGTTAGAAGCTAAACCCAGCTTCGCAAATTTACTGGTGTGGAAAGTGATTTATGAAACCGGAGATCGCTACTACGTTGATGCGATTCGTCCGGGGTGGCCGGGGAAGCAACACTGGCCGGGTCAAAGCATCCCTAAACTGGATATTGCCCGCGACCTGCCCTGGCTGGATGCAGACTCACAACAGGCAATAGACATTGAGCGTTTTCGCTGGTTTTCCGCCGGTTATCTTGCCATCGACCCGGACAAGCCAAACCGGGTGGTTGATATGCGTTACTCCCTGCTGCCCCATCAGATCAAAGCACTCTGGGGTATCCAGCTCACCCCCGGAGTAGCGGCGGATCAGCACGCCACCTATATTACCCAGCGCGGCGATTCACGAAGTGCGCTGGGAACCCTGTGGCAGATGATATGGCGTGATACCGATAAGCCGTAAATCAATCTGTGATAGCCGTTACCGCTCAGTCTAACTCCGGTTCACGCCCGAGACATTGCGACAGGAACATGTGGCTTACCCCCAGTTCTTTTGCAAAACGGTTTAACAGCTGCTCTTTCTCCGCACAGGCTGTTTCATCAGCCTGTGCCACCAGAGATAAATCACGCACTAACTGCATACGCTGGCTGCGGGTAGTATGCTCAACCGCTTCTGCAATCCGCGTCGGTAATAATTCCTCCAGCCGCTCGGCATCCAACCGGCGGAGGTCAAATTCTTTGCCGAGGAACTGTTGCAGTACCTCGCGTTCCTCGTCGCTAATCCCACCGCCCAGCTCAGCCAGATTAATCGCCGCCGCAATAAACAGATTGCGCATCGCCCGGGCATCGCGCGACTTCGCTTCCAGATAACCCGGCTCCATAAGTTTCATCAGGCCATTAACATGTACTTCCAGGGCATCTTTATCATAGCCATCCGGCGTCATCAGCACAGACTCATGAAAATGCGCCAGTGCCTTCACCCGTAACGGGCTGAACGGGTGCGTGGAAAACCAGTCCTGTGTTGGCGCTCCCTGCCCCGGATTCGCATCCTCATCCACCATATCGTCAACCTGGCTGATAAACTCCTCCAGATCAAACTCAATTAAGCTTTCCACATCCGGCGCGGCAAAGCGACTAACACCGGATGCCAGTTTAAATAACGCCCGCGCCACGCTATCCAGATCATTGGTGCAGTATGCACCGGCCCTGTCCGCTGAAAACTCGGCATAGCGCGACCAGGCAAATAATTTCAGCGCCAGATCTGCCGGTGGTCGTGCTTTGCCACGCAGAATATAGCCGATGGGAATATCGTGGTGGTGATAAATATGGTGGCCAATCTCATGCCCCATAACATACAACAATTCTTTCTCATCAAAGGCTTCCAGAATGGCTGATGAGAACATGATATAGAGACGGCCATCTTCCGGCTTAAAACATGCTGCGTTGTATTGCGGGCTGGAAAAGGCATATAACTCCAGCGGTAATTCCAGTCCCAACGCATCACCACAATGTTTTGCCATTTTATGCAGGCGTGGTGAAATCTGTGGGCTGAGGCGCACAGAAGTGCTGAGTAAGTGGCGGCGAATGCTGTTTGGCTTATCGGATTCGTGTTCCTCAATCCAACGGTTAACCCGCTTCACCTCCGGTGCTTCCAGCAGTGAATTAGCAAGCAGAACATCTTTATCGCAACGTATTTTTTCGGCAGTCATTGTTATTTTCCCTGAGTCAGTTGGGATTATTTTAGCAGAGTAGCCGGGGAGTTCGAATAATCTGTTTGACGGGAGAAGCCCGGAGGGAATCGGGCCGAAAAACCGGAGAACAGAGAGGCTGCCGTGGTAAAACCGCAGCCTCTCCTGTTACATAGCAATTAACCAAACATTCCTTTAAACATAAAGAAGAACAGAATGGAAAGTGCAGCACCCGCAGGCAGAGTAACAACCCAGGACATAAAGATACCGCCAACAACCCGCAAATCAATTGCTGCAATACCCCGGGCAAAACCGACTCCGAGAATAGCGCCAACCAGCGTATGCGTCGTTGAAATCGGAATACCGGTATACGAGGCCAGAACAACCGTTGTCGCTGCGGCGATTTCGGCTGCGAAACCACGGGTCGGAGTCAGCTCGGTGATTTTCTTGCCCACCGTTGCAATCACCCGATAACCCAGCGTAGCCAGGCCAATGACAATACCAATGGCACCAAATAACAGCACCCAGGACGGCACCGCAGATTTTGCCGCCAGCGCGCCATTTTGTGCCACACTGATAACAGCTGCCATCGGGCCAACCGCATTAGCAACATCATTCGAACCGTGGGCAAACGCCATCGCAGATGCCGTAAAGATCATTAACACGCCAAAGATTTTTTCAACACTGCTGAAATGAAAATCTTCATCGGCTTTTTCATCAACTTTCACCCGGCGAATCAGCACTGCGCCCAAGGCGGCAACCAAAATCCCCAGTAAAACCGCAATCGCAAAGTCATAACCCGCCGGAATATCCAGCCCAATGTGTTTCAGACCCTTTTTGATGGTTACCAGTGCCAGAACGAAACCCACCATAAATAAATATAACGGGCCATATTTGATCGCATTTTTCAACGGCTCAGTGGTGTTAAGCACTAATTTGTGAATACTGGTAAATACCAGAAAAGCAATACTGCCAGCCAGCAGGGGTGACACAACCCAGCTCATCACAATCGTACCGACCTTTGGCCAGTTAACTGCATCAAAATCGACACCAACCGCCGCAAAGCCAACCACAGCGCCCACAATACTGTGCGTCGTGGAAACCGGCCAGCCTTTCATGGAGGCAATCAGCAGCCAGGTTCCCGCCGCCAGCAGTGCCGCCAGCATCCCCCACACCAGCAACTGCGGATCAAGCTCGAAGGCCTCGGCAGAAACAATACCTTTACGAATGGTACTGGTCACCTGGCCGCCAGCCAGATAAGCACCGGCAAATTCAAAGATCGCCGCCAGAATAACAGCCTGCTTAATAGTCAGCGCCCGCGAGCCAACCGATGTCGCCATGGCATTAGCCACATCATTAGCCCCGATCCCCCAGGCCATAAAGATGCCGAAAATCGCTGCCAGCAGGATATAGATCATATTTACATCAGAAAAATCCATCACTTTCTCCTCATCACTGTGACGGTTAACGTGCCAGCATCAATTGCAGGCGGCTACCAACTTTCTGGGCATCATCAGCCACATGGCCCATCCATTCGATCATCCGGTAGGTGAACATAACGTCTGTTGGCCTCAGCTCATCCTCTAATGTGAACAGAACAGCCCGCAACTCCACCTGTAATTCATCCGTTTCATTCTCAATGCTGTCCAGCTCCTGCAGCATTCTCTCGACCCGCTCAGCTTCCAGACCACGAAAACCAATTTCAACCAGTTCATCCAGAGTGTTGATGATATCCAGAGCCTGAGTGACCGAAGCCACGCAACGGGCCGTGTAAACACGGAACTGCTCCTGCATTTGCTCAGGGATCACCATTTTCCGTCCCATTGCCAGCCCGGCAATGTCTTTTGCCTGATTGACAATCTGATCCTGCCGCGTCAACACATCCAGCAAATCACGACGATCAACCGGCATGAAAAAACCCTTTGGCAAATGGTGGCGTAACTCACGCTTCATATCGTCAGCATCATGCTCGGCCTGAACAATTTTTTCGCGTGATGCAACGACCTGGTCGATATCAGCCGCAATCATGCCTTCCACCAACGGAACCAAATGCTCCACACCGGCATGAACACGGCTCATGTGCTCCTGCAACGGGCTAAAGGGCGAACGGCCAAACAAGCTGGCCATATAACTTTTTGCAACCATGAGGTGTCCTCACTATGTCGTAGTCATTAATCGGGCGATATTATGGAGGTTACGGGGGGCTTATGGAAGCAAAAAGCGGGGGTATTAGCAGTCAACCATAAACGACTCCGGCAAATCAGAAATTGCCGGGAGCCATTCAATCAACTGACACGGAGTTGTACCGGGCGCCAGGCCCGTTAAATACAAGAGAAAAATTACATTGAGGTCTGGCAGGTATTAATCAAACGCGCCAGAAAAGTATCGCATGCATCCAGCTGCCCACGATGAATAAACTCGTTCGGTTTATGCGCCTGTTCGATACTGCCCGGCCCGCAAACCACACAATCCACATCCAGATGTTGCTGGAATAAGCCACCTTCCGTGCCAAAACTGACTTTCTCGCCACTGCAGGCATGTTCAGTCAACGAGGTCACCAGTCCAACACAGGCCGAATCTGTATGCGTGTGCATACCGGGATAAGCCGACAAATTCTCAAACCGGATATCTGCTTCCTCATTTCTGGCCCGCATTTCCGGCAGCACTTCCTGATACGCGTAATCGGTGATTTCTTTCAGCATCCCCGCTACATCAAACTGTGGCAAATTCCGAATCTCAAACACAAACTCACAAGTCCGAGGCACAATATTCACCACCGTACCACCACTAATAACACCGGTTTGAAAGGTCGAATGATCGACTGAATAACCCGAGTCCGTCTGTCCGCGCGCCACCAGCTTCTGATTCATCTGCTGAATAAACAACAATAACTTCGCCGCAAATTCAATCGCATTGACGCCATCATCCAGATACGCCGAATGGCAAGAGAAACCGGTAAACGTGACTTTGTACGTCCCCTTACCCTTATGGCCAACAATACTCTGCATCAGCGTCGGCTCACCAATCACCCCCAGCTTTGGCTTCACCTCCAGCAGCTTCAGCTTCTCGACCATATTTTTTGCGCCCACACAGCCAATTTCCTCGTCATAGGAAAATGCCAGGTGCAAGGGAGTTTGCAAACGTTGAGCGACCATCTCAGGCACTGCGGCCAGGGTAGCGGCAATAAAACCTTTCATATCGCTACTGCCACGGCCATACAACGTCCCGTCACGATCAGTCAGTTGATAAGGATCAGAATCCCAGGCCTGCCCGGTCACCGGCACCACATCAGTATGCCCCGACAGCAAGACGCCGCCGACATCATGCGGGCCGATAGTCGCATACAGATTCGCCCGGTCGCCACCGTCTTCGTTATAAATCAGCGTCGAATCCACCCCATAATCGGCCAGATAATTTTGCACATAATGAATAAGCTCCAGATTACTCTGGCGACTGGTGGTATCAAACCCCACTAAGGTATTCAGGTGTTGCAGTGTATTTATTGATTTCATCGATAGCATGGTAAAAACTTTCAGCAGTACAATCTAGTAATAGTCATATGTGGGGCATAAAAATCCTGAACAGTTTCCACATGCGGGCTTGCCTTATTATGTGTACTTCTGCATCAAAACATCAACCGCACAAACACCCTCTTCCAACACAAACAGCGGATTAATTTCCACCTCAGCGATTTCATCGCGCTGAGACTCCATCAATTGTGCCAGCTTCAACAATTCCCCGGCTAAAAGCTGCCGATCCACTGCAGGCTTACCGCGAAACCCATCCAATAGTTTTGAGATCTTCAGTTTATCCAGTGCTGTCAGAATCTCCTGTTCCGAACAGGGCAGCAGCAATGTGACTGCATCACCGATTAACTCGATAAAGATGCCGCCACTGGCCAATGTCATTGCCAGACCGAATTGCTCATCCTGACGAATGCTGACCATTAGCTCTGTAATAGCCCCTGGCACCATCTGTTCCAGCAGAAACTGATCGCTGACAGCATCGGGATTGTATGCTGCGACTGCTTGCTGCATGGTTTGGATGGCTGCACTGACCTGCTCCGGGGATTGCAGGTTTAGCTGGACAGCCCCTGCTTCGGTCTTG
>JBMZDK010000144.1:0-10449 GCA_049614265.1 Thiolinea sp. | reverse complement strand
TCGGTTCCGGCATCACCCGCTACATCCCGAATCCTGATTTCATGAATTTGGTCAACGTGCTGTTCGCGCACAGCACTGAAAATTTCAGGATCATATTCCCCTGAATCACCGATCAGGACAAATTTCCGCTGTGGAAAATGGCTGAGCAAAGCTGAGATTTGTTCATTCTTCTGCATAATCGTCATCTTACCTGAACCACCCGCCAGCAAGCGCCAGATATCATCATAAGACTCCGATTCAAACAAATGGGTGCGCACACTTTTCATGTGCATACTCCCCAGCGGGAAGCCTGCCTGTGGCCCGAACAGAAATTCAGCTAATACCGGATACATCTGCCAGGGCCCACCGGAGACATAGTGAAACGCAGTATCATTACCCATCGCCTGATACATCGCTGCCATCCCCGGTGCCGGAATAAATTCTTCAAAAAAAGTCCGCCGTAAAACCGCATCAGAACCTTCGACAAAACCAGTCACCTTAATTGTGTCATCAATATCAGACACCACCGACATCCCGAGCGGTGGGATCAGGCGAATACGCCCGACACCCGTATGATGTTTGGACACAGCCCGAATCGTCAGCCAGGGGTCATTCGGCTGAGCAGCAAGAATCTGCGCCGCCTTCGACTCACTCAGCACCAACTCACCACTCAGCAAGCCATTAAAGTCAGTTTTATTATTACCGGCGGCATCACTGAGGCTGAAAACAGTTTGCTCCGGATCCTGGTCAAAAACAAAACGCACGTGCTCAAACGATTCCTGATCAGCAATAAACGCTTCAGTACGGTGTTTAAATAAGGCTTTCTGTTCAGGAGTTAAGGCATCCAGGCCCGCCCTGTTTCGCAGCATCCGCCGAATCAGTTTCGATGCCATGCGCAGTGGAAAATCCGCAGGCTCCCGCACCCAGATCCGCAGCGGGATATGCCAGTTGCCGTCATACTGATAACCGTAAGTAGGATAAAAAGTGACTTGTTTTTCCTGGTTAAATGGCACGTTAGTTTTCCCTGTAATAACCCGGAAATAAGAGTAGCTGCACGACAGGAAGTTGGCAAATGCTGTGTGATATACTCCGCTTAACGGTGGCGGCAGAGACACGCGCAGTTACCTCACTGTAGCAGTCATCTTTCCTCACTCGCGGCGAAAGGTGATGGCTATGACTGTCAGATAAGCAGAAAGAATGAGCCATGATCCAAATTGACATCGCCAAACGCGTCTACGACCACAGTTTCAAACACGACCCTATCGTGCGCAGTATTCTCGATACTGACGTTTATAAACTGCTGATGCTGCAAACTATCTGGCAGGAATGGCGCGATATCCCGGTGACTTTCTCTCTGATTAATCGTAGTAGCAGCGTCTTGCTGGCGCAGGAAGTGGATGAAGCCGAACTGCGGGAACAGCTGGAACATGCCCGTACCGTCAGCCTGAGCAAAAAAGAAAATATCTGGCTGGCGGGCAATACATTTTATGGCAAGGAACGCTTGTTCAGCCCGGAATTTTTGCAATGGCTCAAAAGCTACCAGCTTCCGGATTATGAACTAACCCGCAAAGACGGTCAGTACCGGATCGATATACACGGTAAATGGTCTGAGGTATCTCTGTGGGAAATTCCTCTGCTGACGATTATCAGCGAACTGCGCTCACGCACTGCCATGCGTGGTATGGGCCGGTTTGAGGTCGACGTTACTTATGCCCGCGCAAAAGCCAAAATGTGGGAAAAAGTATTACGGCTGGCTAAACTGCCTGACCTGAAAATTGCTGATTTTGGTACCCGTCGGCGACATAGCTTTTTGTGGCAACGCTGGTGTGTGAATGCACTGAAAGAAGGGTTAGGCGATAGTTTTATTGGTACCAGTAATGTGCTGCTGGCAATGGATCATGACCTGGAAGCTATCGGTACCAATGCCCACGAATTACCCATGGTTACCGCAGCACTGGCCACCAATGATGAAAACCTGAAGGAATCTCCCTATACCGTACTGGAAAACTGGCAGCAGACCTACGACGGCAATCTGCTGATTGTATTACCCGATACCTATGGCACGACGCGTTTTCTGAGCGATGCTCCAAGCTGGGTGGCAAACTGGAGTGGTTTCCGCATTGATTCCAAAGACCCGGTTATTGGCGGTGAGGAAATCATTGCCTGGTGGCAAAAGATGGGGCAGGATCCACGCGAAAAACTGATCGTATTTTCTGATGGCTTAGACATTGACAGCATTGAAGCCACACACCGCCATTTCCACGGCAGAGTGCGCACCAGTTTTGGCTGGGGCACTAATCTAACCAATGATTTCAGAGACTGTGCACCCTATCGCAATGACAGCCTGCAGGCATTTTCACTGGTATGCAAAGTCACAGAGGCCGGTGGGCGGCCCACCGTGAAGCTATCTGATAACCTGATGAAAGCAACCGGGCCAAAACCGGAAGTTGAACGTTATTTACGGGTGTTTGGGGATGAGCAGCTGACATCATCAGCAGTAGATGTTTGACAACAATTATCAGTAGTAAAACAACAATAATGGCGGTTCCATTATCCCACTACTAACACAGGAATGACGGGCTGGTGAATAACAGACATTAACCAGCCCAAACATCAATCAGGATGGAAAAGCAAACTGAACGCCCTCACGTACTCCTGCTGATGGCCAGCGTTGCGTAATGGTTTTACGCCGCGTGTAAAAACGCACGCTATCCGGGCCATAGGCTGATAAATCACCAAACAGTGAACGCTTCCAGCCACCAAAGCTGTGATAAGACACCGGCACCGGTAATGGGATATTAATTCCCACCATGCCCACTTTGATATTATCTGAGAAGTAACGCGCTGCTTCACCATCGCGGGTGAAAATACAGGTACCGTTCCCATATTCGTGCGCATCAATCAGATCCATCGCTTCCTGCATGCTATCCACACGGACAACCTGCAACACCGGGCCAAAGATTTCCTGTTGATAGGACTCCATATCCGGTTTGACATTATCGATCAATGTCGCACCCACATAAAAACCACCCTCAAAGCCGGGAACAACCACACCACGACCGTCAACCACCACTTTGGCGCCATCCGCTTCAGCACTGCTGATCAGACTAACCACTTTTTCCTGATGCGCTTTGGTAATTACCGGGCCAAAATCATTGGAGCTGTCATTAAACTGGCCGGTCTTCAGTCCCTGCATCGCTGTGCTCAGCTTATCCACCAGTGCATTAGCTGCCTCATCACCCACCGCAACCGCAACAGACAGAGCCATGCAGCGTTCACCGGAAGAACCAAAAGCTGCACCCAGCAGCTGGTTCACCGCATTGTCCATATCCGCATCCGGCATCACAATAGCGTGGTTCTTAGCCCCGCCCAGTGCCTGACAACGTTTACCGTTAGCCGTTGCCGTCGCGTAGATATACTCTGCAATTGGCGTTGACCCGACAAAACTCACCGCCTGTACACGCTCGTCAGTCAATAAAGTATCCACCGCTTCTTTATCGCCGTTGACAACATTCAGTACACCAGCAGGCACACCAGCCTGCAGCGCTAACTCAGCAACCAGCATGGTTGAACTTGGATCACGCTCAGATGGCTTCAAAACAAAGGTATTACCACAGGCAATTGCTGACGGGTACATCCACAGCGGCACCATCACCGGAAAATTAAACGGTGTAATACCCGCAACCACTCCTAATGGCTGGAACTCGCTCCATGAATCAATACCGGGGCCGGTATTTTTACTGTGTTCCCCCTTGAGCAACTCCGGTGCATAACAGGCATATTCCACATTCTCAATACCACGCTGCAATTCACCGCCCGCGTCATGAGAAATTTTACCGTGCTCCGCTCCAACTAACTCATTAATCCGGTCAGCATTCTCTTCCAGCAGTTGTTTGAAGCGAAACATAACCCGTGCCCGCTTTGCCGGTGGCGTATCCCGCCAGGCCGGAAACGCTGCCTGTGCTGCTGCAATCGCTTCTTCTACCGTAGCTTTAGCGGCCAGGGAAACCTGTTTTTGTACTTCACCGGTTGACGGGTTGAAAACATCCTGCGTACGCGTGCCATCTGCCCGCATTTCGCCATTAATTAAATGACCTATTACTTCCATTATGAACTCCGGATCGTATTGATTTGATGGGCGCTATTGTGCGGCGAAACGGAAAGCGCTGGCAATACTTTCATGTCACAGAATGAAATTTTATGTGGTGATCAGCATCTGGCTGGATTTTAGTACCAGGATGTAAATCCTGAATCAACGATGTGCAGACGAAAATTAATCAGTTTGATGAAAAAATAATTGTTTAGCCCAAGCCCCCGGACAATGGGTCGTTCGGAGCACAGAAAAATGCCGGAACGTGCCCTATAATCAAAATGTTAGCCGAGTTGACAAGAAATTCTCAGTCTTGTTCTCAAAACTTTTTAGATACAATCAAGGAAAAAAATAAATGAATGTTTTACGTACTCTAATAATCCTGTTTGCTGTAATCGGCACTTCAAAAACAGTCACCGCACACGATCTTGTAAACTACGGGGATACCATTGGTATATTCGCAGAAGATGATAGGGCACGACTGGATGTTGGAATTCGGGCGATGAAAGAAGAAATCCCGGCAGACCATGACAGCTGGGCGACACGCCTGATTATTAAACGACTCGATGGTCGCAACGATGGCCCGGTGAGTCCTGAGCACCTGGTTGGTATTTTCTCAGAAGATGGGCGTGCTCGGCTCGATATTGGCATTCGGGCGATGAAAGAAGAAATTCCGGCTGACCACGAGAGCTGGGCGACAAAACTGACGATCAAACGCCTTGATGGAGACAATCAGGGTCCCGTCCATTATGACGATGTCGTCGGCATTTTCTCAGAAGACGGGCGCGTTCGACTCGATGTTGGTATTCGCGCCATGAAAGAAGAGATCCCGGCTGACCACGAGAGCTGGGCAACACGCTTGCGCATCAAATAGTCGATCATTCCAGACCGCAAACAGACCTCCACCGAATATTTACAGTGAAGGTCTGTTTGCCAAAATATCAAAGCAACACCCTGCGCCTTCTCCAAACGGTGTTAGCTTCAAATCAGCAAAATAAAACAACGGGTAAAATAATGAGAATATTAATCAGACTTGGATTACTGGTCAGCATATTCTGTGGAGCCACAGCGACTTTTGCAGGCGATACCATAAATTATGGTGAACGGGTTGGAATATTTGCAGAAGATTTTCGCGCACGGCTGGACGTTGGTATTCGTGCCATGAAAGAAGAAATCCCACCAGACCACGAGAGCTGGGCAACACGCCTGCGTATTAAACGACTGGATGGCCCTAATCAGGGGCCGGTGAATTCCGATCATCTGATTGGAATCTTCGCTGAAGATGGTCGTGCCCGGCTCGATATAGGTGCTCGCGCGATGAAAGAAGAGGTTCCAGCCGATCATAGAAGCTGGGCGACACGGGTTGTATTCAAGCGACTGGATGGCCCTGATGAAGGCCCTGTTCAATATGGCGAACTGCTCGGAATTTTTTCTGAAGACAATCGCGCCCGGCTAGATATTGGCATTCGCGCGGTGAAAGAAGAAGTCCCGCCAAACCATGAGAGTTGGGCGACACGCCTGCGCATCAAAAAAGCGGAATTGCCGGAAAGCGTGGAGCCCACGGAACAGGCAATTTGTGATCAACTCAAAAGCTTTAGTATCGCCAATTTACAAGTAAACTTTGAGTTAGATTCAGCTCAACTCACAAACGATGCGAGGAAACTTATTGCACAGCTGGCAGCAGCCATCAAAGCCTGTGATATCGATGCTGCCAAATTTGAGATTCAGGGACATACAGATGCCTCCGGAAGCACAAGTCATAATCAGGACTTGTCGGAGCGGCGTGCAAAAAGTGTCATAGACGAATTGGCAGGTATTCATGGGCTTGAACGTTCAGGCTTTTCTCCGGTTGGCCATGGTGAAACCCGTCTTTTGGATCAAAAGAACCCTTCATCCGGCGTAAACCGACGTGTGGAAATCCACCTGAGGTAATTGTTGATTAGGGTGCCCTTAAAACATACCCAATTAAACAAAACCCTATAGCCTGAAACTGGCAGCGGTAAAACTAACTGCCAGCAGCAATGCGAATAACTATTTCACTAAACTAAATCCTTGTTCCGCTGCCACTCAATTTACGGCACAAATACTCCACCCGTTCACAGTTATCCGCAGCCACCGTACCATCGCTATGCCAGAGGCTGTTTTCAAAACCAATGCGTAATCGCCCACCCTGTTCTGCTGCTGCCAGCAGACAATCGGTCTCTCCACTGCCAAAAGCGCATACTGCCCAATCAATGGCATAATCAGCCTGATAAGGCCTCAGAGCATCAAGAAAAGGCTGTAAGTCTTCAGGTGAACTTTGCTGATTCTTACGATAGCGTCCCAGGACAAATAATAATTGTGCCTGTGCAACACCAGCAGGGGAATCAGGCATTGGCATAATGCCGTCTGCAACACGCTGAAACCAGACAGCGATATCATCAGCTGAATAAATAATGTGCTGTATCGTTACCTGTTCATCGTATGCCCAGTGATAAAAGTCCCGGGCGCGCTGTTGTTCCCGGGTATCATTATCATCTGCCAGCATTTCCCGCATTGCCACTGAGACATAGGCCGGTTTCAGCTCACGGATAATCCGGCGCTGCTGTTCCGGCTGATAAATTCCGGCTGCTTCCGAAGTCACCTGTACCGTCATCTCCGGCACCTGAATACTCAGTTCTGCCTGTAGTTCACGGTATAAGCCCACATCTAATACATGTTGTCCCTGCTCATCACGTACATGGGCATGAATACCATCCGCCCCCGCTACAGCACAATCGCGGGCACATTCAACTATTTCAGCAATAGTCATAGGTAAACGGGGATGGTCTGCCTTAGTTCGGCGTGCGCCGTTGGGTGCGATCATGATGTTTGGCATTGTAATCATGGCAGTACCTCATCAAATGCCAAACCTAATATCTCAACCAGTTCATCGATCTGCTCCGGGGTAATAATGAATGGCGGCGCCAGCAAAATGTGATCACCCAGCTCACCGTCAATCGTGCCACTCATGGGATAACACAACAGACCGGCTTGCTGTGCTGCGGCTTTTATCCGCCTGGCTATGCCCTGATCAGCAGAAAACGGGGCTTTAGTATTACGATCAGCAACCAGTTCAATACCACGAAACAGCCCTCTGCCCCGGATATCACCAACATGAGAGTGGTTAGAGAATGCACGGCGCAACGCCTGATCCAGTAACTCACCTTTACTCACCACATCAGCAATCAGGTTCTCCTCCAGCAGAGTGCTAACGACTGCCAGCCCGGCAGCACAGGCAACGGGGTGCCCCATATAAGTATGACCATGCTGGAAAAAACCACTGCCCTGCTCAATCGCCTGATAAATTTCAGCGCTACACAGAGTTGCCCCAATCGGTTGGTAACCCGCCCCTAATCCTTTAGCAACCGTCACGATATCCGGTGCAATACCTTCCTGTTCACAGGCAAACAACGAGCCGGTACGCCCCATTCCACACATCACCTCATCCAATATCAGCAGGATGCCATACTGATCACAGATTTCCCGGATTCTGCGGAAATACCCCTGTACCGCCGGTACCGCCCCCATAGTCGCACCAACAACCGGCTCAGCCAGAAAGGCCAGCACGGTTTCCGGCCCGAGTCGCAACAACTCCTGTTCCAACGCATTCGCCACCCGCTGGCCATAATCAAACTCACTTTCCCCTGTCCGTTGGCCCCGATAGGCATAACAGGGATCGATATGACTGGTTTCAATCAATAAAGGACTAAATTGCTTACGCCGCCACTCATTACCGCCAATCGCCAGTGCCCCCAGCGTATTGCCGTGATAGCTTTGCCGCCGCGCAATCAATCGCCTGCGCTGCGGCTCACCGGTTTCCAGAAAGTACTGCCGCGCCAACTTTAAAGCGGCTTCCACTGCCTCAGAACCGCCGGAGACAAAGTAAACTCTGTCCAGATTCCCCGGTGCATGTGCCACCAGCAAATCAGCCAGTTGTTCAGCCGCACCGCTGGTAAAAGCGCCGGTGTGTGCATAGGCTAACTGGTCAATCTGGGCTTTCATTGCAGCTTTAACACGGTGATTGTTGTGTCCGAGACAAGACACGGCAGCTCCCCCTGAGCCGTCAAGATAGCGTTTACCATTTTCGTCGGTTATGTAACAGCCGGAGCCGGAAAAGGCGTGGGGCAGGATGTTTTTTGTATGGCGGGGAAAGACATGTGCCATGGTGTTATACCGGTTGTTTATCAATACAGCTAATGTTACATTTCTTACATGAAATGAAGATTAATGAAACAAATGTAGCATCGGGTTGTTCAAACCACAAGCCAAAAGAAACATTTGTTTCATCGGGTAGCTTTAATTTCGAACCATGAAACAAATGTAACAGCTCATTCTGAGGAGAACACATTGCTGGTACGGGAGCATATTGCACGACATCATGCAGATTTAACGCCACAATTACGTCTTGCTGCTGATTTTGTCGCAGAGAACCCCACTGAAATAGCAACCCGTTCGCTCCGTGCTGTAGCCAGCCGGACTGAGATGCCACCGGTTACTTTTACCCGGCTGGCACGCGCACTTGGCTTTGCCGGTTACGCAGAGCTCAAGGAACTCTGCCGTCAGAACCTGCAACAACAGACCAAACCGTTTGCAGAACGGGCGAAACAGCTGCAACAGCAGCGGGTGGAAACAGACAAACCTCCCTTGTTGTATCAGCATGCGGCGGCCGTGCTCAATAATGTGGAGACCCTCACCCAGACAACTAATATTGCCAAGCTACGCACAGTCGCCGATGTCTTGTGCAAGGCAAAACGGGTATATTTACTGGGTGCGCTGAGTTCTGCGGCTATTACCCGCTTCTGGAGTTATATTGCCCGCCTGGCTTTTGACAACTGGTATGTAGTTAATGAAGGTGGCGGGCGTCTGGCCTCCACACTCACCAGTTTGGATAAAGAAGATGTGGTGATTATTATTTCAATGGCACCACACGCCCGCTGGTCAGTACTGGCCGCTCAGGAAAGCGCCCAGACCGGCGCGCAACAGATTGTTTTAACCAACACCCTTTCCTGCCCTGCTATTCGCCATGCTAACTACCATTTTGAAGTACCGGATAGCAGCCCGCAGTTTTTTTCTTCTTACGCCTCAATGCTGGTATTCATTGAAACCCTCATGGGCATGGTGGTTTCAAGAGCCGGTGATAATGCACCGCTGCATATTGATGCGATTGAGAAGAATAATTACCGTTTGGGTAAATACTGGCAGGCATAATTTTCACCCGGGAACCATTGAAAATTATGATGTTTCCCGGATTTTGTCACTAAGGAGAAGTACGTATGTTTAAATTTAAACACCTGATGATGGGTAGTGCTCTGGCACTGACTGTGGGTGCCGCAGCACCGGCAGCAGCCCAACAGTTTATTTCTATTGGTACCGGCGGTGTAACCGGCGTTTATTACCCTACCGGTGGTGCAATCTGCCGTCTGGTTAATAAAAGCCGTAAAGAACATGGTATCCGCTGTTCGGCTGAGTCCACCGGCGGTTCAGTTTATAACATAAATACCATTAAAGCCGGTGAGTTAGAGTTCGGTGTTGCCCAGTCTGACTGGCAGTATCACGCTATGAACGGCACCTCTAAATTTAAAGATGCCGGCAAGTTCGAAAAACTGCGTGCTATGTTCTCTGTTCACCCAGAGCCGTTCACCCTGATTGCCCGTGCTGACAGCGGTATCAAAGGCTTTATGGATCTGAAGGGTAAGCGTGTTAACGTCGGTAACCCCGGTTCAGGTCAGCGTGCCACCATGGAAGTCGTTATGGAAGCCATGGGCATGAAAATGGAAGATCTGGCACTGGCTGCTGAGCTGAAAGGTTCGGAAATGGCACAGGCGATCTGTGATAACAAAATCGACGCGATGATTTACACCATTGGTCATCCGGCAGCAGCAATTACAGAAGCGACCAATACCTGTGATGTGAAGCTGGTAGATGTTAAAGGCGAAGCAATTGACAAGCTGGTTGCTGATAACTCGTTCTATCGTGTAGCCACTATTCCGGCAGGCATGTATAAAGGCACCGACAATGAAGTCACTACCTTTGGCGTGGGTGCGACCTTTGTTACTTCAAGCGATGTACCGGAAAACGTAGGTTATATCGTTGCCAAGGCAGTATTTGATAACTTCGATGATTTCAAAAAACTGCATCCGGCGTTTGCAAATCTGAAAGAAGAGCAAATGATCAAAGATGGCTTGTCTGCACCGATTCATGACGGCGCCGCCAAGTACTACAAAGAGCGTAACTGGGAATAAGTTTCTCACGCACTTCCAGTGCCATCTGCCCAACAGGCAGGTGGCACTACTGTCAGGAGCATTGTTGAGTTCTGAAAGCGTAAATAGTGATTACTTCCCGACACAGGTTTGTGGCCA
>JBMZDK010000143.1:0-10468 GCA_049614265.1 Thiolinea sp. | reverse complement strand
TCTATAATCACTTGATGATGAAAGTTTTCATTTTTGCTGCTGTGCCCTCTTGTTTATGGTCGTTTGTTAGGCTTGGCTGACCGGTGTCTATTACTCTTCGCTTATGCTGTCTAATATGTCTGGCCCTGCTTTTCACGCAAAGTGTTTGGCCTGATAACAACATGCCTGTTTTGAAATTGGGTGCAGCTAAGAATATCAACCTGAACAAATACGTCGAAGTGTTTGAAGATGAATCAGGGAAGTTAACATTTGATGATGTAATGCGTGCTCAGGATAGTTTTGAGCCGTTTATGGCAGAAGGCAGGTACTGGGAAAAAGGGTTCACCCGTTCTGCTTTCTGGTTTAGAGTAAAAGTGCTTAATGCATCTTTAGAGACAGATTGGCACATTCATCTGCACAGCCCACTCAGTCGTTCAGTAGTTGTTTACATGGCCTCTGATGAAGGGAGGGCTGCTAATGATTTCAAGGTGTTAAAGCCAATACCGCATGCCCGGAATATCAATTATTATTTGCATTTATTACCAGATTCCAAACATCTGATTTATTACCGGGTACAAGATACTCAGATGTCTTTGGGTATAGAAGCAAAACTTAGCGCTACTACCAGTTTTACCAGGCAGTTTGTACGGGACTTGCCGCTGGTTAGCTTTATCGTTGGTGGTTTATTTTTGCTGGTTGTTTATAACTTCCTTTATTTTATTTTTTTACGGGACTGGAGCTTTTTAAGCATTTCAGTACTCATTCTGACCTTTACTTTCGAGATGGGCGGACACCTTGGGCTTTGGCGTAGTTTTTTCTGGGTGGATGACTATCCGGTGCCTGGTGCAATGTTTAGTGCATTAACCATAGCTAGCGCCGCGATATTATTTCGTCAGTGGTTGGATATGCCACATAACATGCCCCACCTGGATCACTTCTGGCAGGGTATTTTTGGGGCTAGTTGCGGTTTAGCATTGATTTGCCCATTTATTCCTTACAGCTTTGCTTTAGCTGGTGCATGGGGGCTCATTATCTTTTCATTGGCCTTGGTAAGCCTGTTCTTATTTTATCGCCGGGGGATGCGATTACCTAAAAGTATAGTGCTGGCAGGGAGTGTATTTACTATTGCAATTATGCCTGCCTTATTGCGCAGCCTGGAGCTTATTGAACATAGCGACCTGATTGTTCAGGGAGGGATGCTGGGGTTGCTACTGGCGTTAATTTTATTGTCATTTACCCAAGCCAGAAATATACATACCAGAAATGAGCAGACCGAGCGCATTAGTGCTGCCAACAAGGCCAGAGAAGAATTTCTGACGACAATGAGCCATGAATTACGTACACCAATGGCTTCAGTAGTTAGTGCTGGCCAGTTACTAAAATTATCTGATTTGTCAGCAGATCAGGCTGAATATGTTAAGCGCCTCAATGTTTCATCAACGCACATGCTGTCATTGATCAATGATATTTTGGATTTGGCCCAGCTGGATCAGCAAACTGTCTATATTGATAACACAGCTTTTCAACTAAATGATGTGCTCTATCAGACTGAACAGCTGCTGGCTGAACAAGCCCATCAGAAATCACTTAAATTCGTGATTGAAAATCACTTCCACCCTTTGAAGAAACAACTGAATGGTGACCCGGTAAGGTTGCAGCAAATTCTGCTTAACTTAATGACTAACGCCATTAAATTTACAGAACAGGGGGAAGTCAGGTTGGCCATAACACCACAAGCTATGGGGGCCGATGTTTCACTGCTGTTTGAAGTGACAGATTCAGGAATAGGGATAGCTGAAGAACTTCAGCCGGAATTATTTCAGCCATTCAGGCAGGCTGATCATAGCACCGCACGTATGTATGGTGGCTCTGGCCTTGGGTTAGCTATCACTGCAAAGCTAGTCAGGCGGATGGGAGGAGAGTTACAGATTGATAGTAAGTCAGGGCAGGGGAGTCGTTTCTTTTTTAGCCTGATTTTTCCATTGGTTGATAAAGTGGTTGAAAAAAATCGAACCTTTTCTTTGTCGAAAGCGACTAACTCCCGCGAAAAGCTACGTGTTTTGCTGGTTGATGACGATGAGATGAATCGTTTTTTCAACAGCCAATTGCTGTCATCCCTGGGAGTCGAAGCGACTTTGGCTTCTGGTGGCAGGCAAGCTCTGAAACTCCTGCAGCAACAAACATTTGATTTGATTTTTTTGGATGTAAGTATGCCGGATATGGATGGTTATCAGACCGCTCGTAGTATTCGGAGTGACCTGGAAGATCATCAAGTCGCTATTATCGCTTTGACTGCGCATGCTATTTCCGGGGAACGAGATCGTTGTCTGGCCGCTGGCATGGATGATTATCTACACAAACCGTTCACTTGCGAGGAACTGGAAAGCATATTGTATCGACATGGATTGCCGGGTCGGTCTGTTCATTACTAATCACCATGAAAAGCATTTATCTTTCAGCGCGTTGTGGGCGTGTCGGTTTCCGTTATCTATACATTTATGTTTGGGTACTCGGACTCTTATTGCCTGGCGTTGCCCTGGCCTCGCCTGCGGGATTAGTTCTGAATGATGCTCTGGCCGCGAGTGATAACCCCTTACATTTATTTGATTCTGCAGAGATGTTGCCGGATGAGAAGGCTAATCTTTCACTGGAAGATGTATTGTCCAAAGAAGATGAATTTGTCGCTGTAAATGCGGTAAATGGCCAGCTGGATCTATTTTTAACACATTCAGCTTACTGGTTTCGAACGACGCTCAGCAATCGGTCATTGAAAGAAAACTGGTATTTCACGCTTTCAGGTTCGTTGTCACGCCAGGTGGAAATTTATCTGGCTGAGGCTGGTGAGCATAATGTTGCCGGATTCGAGCAATACGAAATCATGGCGCACTCACGCAGTTTGCAATACCGTTTACCTTTAAAATCAGGTAATGACTATCAAATCTATTTCCGCATACGGGATAAACAGGCTCCTTTAGTCATTGAGCCACGTCTGCGCTCTCCAACACAGATGTTGTTGGAAGTTATGTTGATGTATCCGTTATACAGCTTTGTTATTGGCGGTTTACTCACATTGGCGATTTACAATTTGCTGTACTTTTTCTATCTGAGTGATCAGAGCTTTCTCGCCCTCTCTTTCTTTATTGTGGGCTTTGTACTGGAACTTGGGAATCATTCCGGCCTCTGGTTTTATTTCAGTGGTACCCAGCAGTACCTCGCCGATATGGGGTCAGCATTTGGCCTGATAGCCATGGCGGCGATTCTTGCCCTGGTTTCCAATTGGCTGGCACTACGAACACATACACCTGTTCTCTCCAAGTGGTTTAATGGCGCATTTTGGTTGCTTTTGGCGCTGATACCTGTGCAATGGTTCTTCGGATATGGTACGGCCTTTGCCGGTGGCATGGCATTGCTGGTGGTTTTGCCGTTGATTATTTTCGCTATCATCCGTCGTTACCGCCAGGGATATGAGTGCCCATTTATGTTACGTGCTGGCGGTTATCTGGTTATTCTGGCGTTTATTCCCAGCTTATTGCGTGCTGTGGGGCTGATTGGCGATGTCTATCTGTTGACTGACGCCATGTATTTTCTGCTCTTGATTGCATTGGTCATGTTATCGCTGACTCAGGCCGAACAGGTTCGCATGAAAAGTGAGCAGGCTGAACGTATTGCCGCAACGAATGAGGCGAAAGACCAGTTTCTGACAACCATGAGTCATGAGCTGCGTACACCTATGAACTCAGTGGTGAGCGCCGGGCGCTTGCTCGAACAGACGAAGTTGTATGGCACTCAGAAGGAATATGTAAAGCGATTGAATACTTCGTCTGAGCATATGCTGGCTTTGATTAATGATATTTTGGATTTGGCCCGGCTGGATAGCAGTCTGCTCAATGTGGAAAGTATTCCTTTCAGATTAGAACAGGTATTACAACAAATTGATCAGCTGTTAGGTGAACAGGCTAAAAGTAAAGGCCTGCGCCTGACTCTGGATAATCAGTTCCTGGTATTAAATAAACAACTACAGGGTGACCCGACCCGATTGCAGCAAATTCTGCTTAATCTACTGAGCAATGCCATTAAATTCACTGATTATGGGGTGGTTAGCCTGAAAGTTATACCACGGTTGGTGGAGGCTAACAGAGCGGTTTTGTTATTTGAGGTATGTGATACCGGTGTTGGTATCTCAGCGGAGCAGCAGAAAAAGCTGTTTCAGCCGTTTTCCCAGTTAGACAGCAGCACTGCGCGCAAATACGGTGGCTCCGGATTAGGACTGGCGATAAGCCAAAAGCTGGTGCGACGGATGGGCGGCGAACTGAAAGTTGATAGCAAGTCTGGTGCGGGCAGCTGTTTCTTCTTTGAATTAGCGTTTGAACTGCAAACAAAAGAAAACGAGGTGCCTCAACCGGTGGCGGAGGATGTGTCGCTGCCGGATGATTTGCGTGTACTGTTGGTTGATGATGATGAAATGAACCGCTTTTTTGGTAAAAAGCTGCTTTCTCATTTAAAGGTGCAGGCTACCGTTGCAGAGAGTGGTGAAGAAGCGCTGCAGTTACTGCGCTCGCAGGCTTTCGAAGTGGTCTTTATGGATATCAGTATGCCGGGTATGGATGGCTATGAAACAACCCGCTGCATCAGGGAGGAAAATGTACATCCTGATTTACTGATTATTGCCCTGACGGCACATGCGATTGCCGGTGAGCGGGAACGCTGTCTGGAAGCCGGAATGAATAGTTATCTGAGTAAGCCCTTTAAGCTGGAAGATATGAAGCGCATTCTTTGTGAACAATATTACCCGCCGCAGGCAGGGCAGTTGTAAGGCTGATTAGTTTTTTTCTGGAAACACATTAAAACGGTGACAGGAAGACACTGCGTCATTCCAGTCAAATAAACGAATGTCAGGTAAATCATCTGCTGAACTAACTTCTGCTGTCATCGCCAGTGAATAATTGTCTTGCGGTAAATCATAATAAAAGGAATACAGCCTGTCTCTTGTTTCCGGCGCGACATCAAGCTGGTATTGCCAGGTATTGTTGCTGGCCTGTTTATACCGGAGTGAATGCAGGGGAATAGTGAGGCCTTGCCCCAGAGCTTTTACACAAGCCTCCTTGAGCGCCCAGTAGCGAAAAAACATGGCTTTCTGTATTTGAGGGGTTAACGAGAACAGATGTTTCCGTTCATGTTCACACAACACCAGACGGCACATATCTTCAAAATTATCTAATGAGCGATGTCGCTCAATATCAACACCCAGTGTATTTTGATAGCCAACAACGCAGGCGATCATGCTGTGAGCATGAGAAAGATTGAATGTTAAATTATTATGATTTGGGTTGCCAATAGATGGTTTGCCGTAATTGTCATAGTTAAATCGCCAGTCTTCTGGCCTGACCGGCTCGTAATGGCTGAGCGTTTGGCGCAGAAAACTATGGGCAGCTTGATATAACTCCCGGTCTTTATTAAACCTAAATGACTGTTTCTTTAGTTTTTCATGCTCATCTAACAGGTCGCTTAATGCTGCATGCTTAACCTGTTGAGGGGTTATAACATGAATATGTACTTCCTGTTTTTTGCTTAGACTTGAGGCAAAGTCTTTGACTGATGCCCGAAACATATCCAGATCTGGTGTATTGCCCATTAATTGATGTCCTGTTGCTTTTAGCTATTTACCGTTTTAGACGTAAAGTCCATCACAGGATTTTACCGGATTGTTGGGCTGTTTCCTGAGGATTTAACGCATACTTGTATTGTCGTTCCTGTACAACAGGGATTTGCAACAGTCAGCCTGTTCGGGGAAGGGTCGGGAATGGCTGATAATTTCTGCATACGTTAATGCACCGGAGTTTGGTAATGTAATGACTGGATTACATCGACTAATCTGTTTGTATTGGGTTAAGAGACGAATGTTTGTGAATTGAGGATGATAAAAATGATATTAGAACCAGAATTTATTGCAGCAGAAGAAAAAAACCTGGTAGCACTGTCCCGTGAGTTCACTATGGAAACACGTACCGAAATTCCGGCTTTGTGGAATGATTTTTGGTCACGGGAATGGCAGCTTGAAGGCACTGAGGAGCCAGCAGCCTATGGCGCTTCCTATGCAATGCGATCAGATGGTGGGTTTTCTTATGCGGTCGGCCGAAACATTGAGCCAACGCCCGGGCAGTTACCTGAAGAAGCCTGCATTGTGACTTTATCTGGCGGGCGATATGCTGTGTTTCGGAATAAAGGGCCGGTCACTGCGATACCTGCGCTATTAGATGCTATCTTTTCTCAATGGCTGCCTGAGTCGGGCGAAACACAGCGTGAGGGCGCGGTGTTTGAGCGTTATCCTTATGATGATAATGCCTCGCCTGAAGCAATGACATATGAAATATGGGTGCCTGTGGCTGGCTAACTATTCCGTGATGAATGATAATTTCTTGCTTACAGGCGATAGTGCATTTAATCAGGTGGCCGATGCTACTAAGTAAAATTGAGACAGTTTAGGGTAGTCTGGTATGAACAGGGTATTATTATGGTGCTAACAACAAATCAGATAGCCCAGTACGAGCAGGACGGTTTTTTGCTCATCCAGCAGGCATTATTGCCTGAACAACTCAGTGAATTGCAGAAAGTTACCCGGCAGTTTATTGATGACTCGCGTCGGTTCACGGCAAACAATGATGTTTACGATTTGGATGTCGATCATAGTGCAGATAATCCACGCCTGAATCGAATCAAAACACCACACATGCAACATGAGCTGTATTGGGATGTGTTGTGTAGCGAACGCATTGTGTCTTACCTGAAACCGCTGTTGGGTGAAAATATTCGCTTGCATAACAGCAAACTCAACGCCAAAGCCGGGCAGGGTGGCGCTGCGGTGCAATGGCATCAGGACTGGTCGTTTTACCCGCATACAAATGACGATTTGCTGGCTCTGGGGATTATGCTTAGCGATATCTCTGAGGAAGACGGGCCATTGCAGGTGGTTCCGGGTAGCCACAAGGGTGATGTTTTGCCACATGATCATGGTGGTGTGTTTTGCGGTGCAGTTGACCCTAAACTGCCGGAAGCGCGACTGGATGAGGCAGTGACCTTAACCGGCAAAGCAGGCGATATGAGTATTCATCATGTGCGCACGTTACATGGTTCAGCTCCGAACTTATCGAACTCACCGCGCCTGTTATTGCTTTATGAATGCGGAGCTGCTGATGCCTGGCCAATTGCGGGTGGACAGAGCATTTATACCGGGATGGAACAGGTGGCATTCTGGGAGAAAATGTCGTCTAACCTGATTTGCGGTGAGCAATCGCTGCGGCCACGGTTGGCAAATGTACCGGTCTATATGCCATTGCCGCCTGCTCCGGATTCGTCATCATTGTTTAAGGTACAGCAAAGTGGCGGTGCAGTAGATGGCTTTAAGAATTAAACACTACGACAGCGTGCTCCAGAATACTCAGGAGCACAGCATATAATATAAGTGCGGACGCAAAAACTTCAGACCCTGACGGTTAAGCCATCCTGTAGCGAGCGTTTATAAGCGATCCAGCCAGGTATGATACTGAAGAGCATTGCCAGCAGCATAACCACCAACAGCAACATCCAGTCAGACCCTTGCGGTAGCCAGTAATTCAGGTACAAACCATATTCGCTCGCGATCCAGGGCTGAGCAAATAATACGACGACAGCGGTTATCAGCATACCCAGCAGGCCGCCCAATATTGCGATAATCAACGCTTCAAGGATGAACAGAAAAAATACCTGTCCGGGATAAGCGCCGACTGCCCGTAGTATTGCCATTTCGCGCCGTCGTTCATTCAAGGTGGAAAGTAAAGTCGTCAGCATGCCCAGTAAACCGGCAATGAGCACGAATACGGTAATGATGCGCAACACAATCTCAAATTGCCCCAGTGCATTCCATAGTTCAGCCAAAGCGATGCCAGGAACGGCTGCCAGCAGAGCTTCACGTCGGTAATCATTAATTTCTCGCTGCAACCGGAACGCAGCACTTCGCGTTTTCAGGCCGGTCAGGAAAGCGGTAATGACTTTGGGTTGTAAATCCATTTTCAGCACACTTTTTGCCGAAATGTCGAACTCGGGCGCGGGAACAGTGCCATCTTCCCAGCCGATGTGAATCGCCTCAATGCCTTCCAGTGAAACGTGGACGGTACGGTCTACCGGAGTGCCGGTGGGTTTCAGGATACCGGTGATGGTAAAAGGTTTATTTTCGTGTTTGGCAAAACTGGTAGCGCCAGCTCCATGCGCCACGATTATTTTATCACCCGTTTTATAGTCCAGTTTAGCCGCCACTTCGGCGCCAACTACAGCATCGAAGACACCAGCGAATGGTTTGCCGGACTGAAAAGCCAGGTTTTGTTTATTTGCATAACGGTAGTATTTAAAATAATCGGTGTTAGTGCCCAGTACACGATAACCCCGGTGTGAATCACCCAACGACAGTGGTACTGTCCATTTCACCCATTTATGGTTGGCAAAATGCTGATAGCTTTCCCAGCCAATATTATTGGTGGCATTCCCGATACGAAATACGCTGTACAGCAACAATTGTACCGGGCCACTGCGTCCGCCAACTACCAGATCTGTGCCGCTGATAGTGCTCATAAAGCTGCTGCGGGCTTCCTTACGAATGTATTCCACCCCCAATAGCAGCGCAATACTGATAGCGACAGACAATAATGTGAGTAACAGGCTGGCCCGTCGGTTCCATAAACTACGCCAGGTGAGTTTGAGCAATGTCATGGCTGATTCACCTCCGCCAGTTCAATGACGCGAGGGAAGTGTTCGGCGATATAAGGGTCGTGGCTGACAAAAACGACGGTGCTATTTTGTGCGTCCGCCTGATCAAATAACAGTTTCAGGAAAGTATCACGCGTGTTGGTATCGAGTGCTGAGGTTGGTTCATCTGCCAGAATAATTTCCGGTTGTCCGATGAGGGCACGGGCAACGGCAACCCGTTGTTGCTGACCAACGCTGAGTTCAGTCACTGATTTAGTTTGCAAAGACTCATCCAGCTTTAAATGTTCTAACAGTGTCTTAGCTGTTTCCTGTGGATTACCGGCACGCTGTTTACGTCTTGCAGAAAATTCACAAGGTAATATCACATTCTCCAGCGTAGACAGATACGGCAACAGGTTAAATTGCTGGAAAATGACACCCATGTGGTTGGCACGGAAACGATCTCTGGCGGTCGCCTTCATTTCGTGTAGCGGTTGTTCCAGTAAACACAGTTCACCGCTGCCGGGATTTAATATGCCTGCCAGTAAATTCAACAGCGTAGTTTTGCCACTACCACTCTCTCCACGCAGAAAAGCATGCTCACCCTGTTGGATGACCAGCTCAGGAATCGAAAGCGTGTTTTTAGTTTGACCCCGCCAGCGGTAGGTTAGCTGTTGCAGTTGGATGACATTCATAGGTTAAAAAGCATGTAAATTTACGCTTATCGATTCAGTTTAAACCATATACCCATTTTCAACTCAGGCAGAAACAGGAAGAAGTGTTAACAACACAATAGTCGCAGCAGGTTTAAGTCCACAGGTATTTATTTGCATCAGGTGTAATCCTTATTTTTTAATTATGCTGCTGGCGTAAAACATTGTTCACAAAGGCATTTCATCTCAAGTTGGTGGCTAACCAGATGAAAACCGGTGGCTTCTACATTATCACGCAAATGTTCTATCATTGATTGGCTGACATTAATTTCTTTTACCCGCTGGCATTGATCACAGATCAAAAATTGTGTGACATCATGACCGTGTTCACAGGTAATGTGAGTGCAGGCGACATACTTGTTGCTTGAATTTAATTTATGAACGAGATGTTCATTACCAAGAAAGTCCAGAATTCTGTACACAGACATGGCTGGCATTGAACTGCCAAACTCAGCTTTACAGTAATCGACGAGTTCGTAGGCGGACATTGCCTTGTCTGATTTGAGTAAACCAGAGAGTACCTGCTTCCGTTTATTGGTTAAACGAATACCTTGTTTTTCGCAGTGTAGTTCTGCCTGCTTAAGTGATGCTTGTATAGTACTCACTTGATGGTAGTAAAAACTCTGTACCTTAGAAGATGATATATTATATCTCTAATTTAAGTGGATTTTCAATACAGGACATTGTGATTACAAGGCTATGCTGCAATTTAAGGGAAGTCGTTTCCGGCTTAGTGATAATGGCAATGAATGCTAATCGATAGCATTGCCGTCTTGTTAATTAAGCCTGCTTGTTATTGCTGTGGCCCCTGTGTTGGCAACCAAAATCGAGTGAAGTTTTATACATCATTCAGCGCTGCATTTCGCCAGTTCTTAACCTTCTCAGCACTAAGTTGATTATTAACACAGGCTGCTAATATTTCCTCAATCTGCTGACTACCACGCTCACGGGTTTTACCATAGCCTTTGATGATGCGGGCACATTTAGCTATTTCCAAAGCAGCCAGCCGGTCAGTCTCAATATAGCGCTGAATTTGCCCAAGCCATTGTTCTATCTGGCGA